>CAHJWU010000008.1 GCA_903643085.1 Rhodospirillales bacterium | reverse complement strand
GCACCGGGTGAACGCCTCGGCGTCGCCTGCCACGAGCAACGCGGTGCCGGCCTGCGCGCGCACGCCCTCGAACGCGCCGGGCGAGGCGACCACCGGCCGGCCCATCGCCATGCCCTCCAGGACCTTGTTCTGTATGCCGCGCGCGATGCGCAGCGGACACACGACGACGGAGGCATGCGCCACATAGGGTCGTACATCGTCCACCCGGCCTGTCACGTGTACTCCGGCAAACGCCGCCAGGGCACTGACCTCCCGCGTCGGGTTTGCGCCCACCGCCCAGAACGTCACGCCCGGCACGCGCGCGCGCAGACGGGGCATCACCTCGCGCGCGAACCAGATCGCCGCGTCCGCATTCGGCCAGTAATCCATGTTGCCGGTGAAGACCACGCGCGGCGCCGGATCGCCGAACGGCGACGCGTAGGAAGCCGCCGGGGAGAAGCGCTGCAGGTCCACGCCGTTCTCCAGCGCGGCTACACGGCCGGCCACCTCCGGCGCCAGCGCGGCAAACCGGTCGGCTTCAGGCTGGGACACGAAAAATGTTCGATCGGAGGCGGCCGCGCAGGCCCGCTCGTAGGCCAGCAGGTTGCGCGCTTCGCGCGTCCAGACCAGGCGCATCGGATATTTCGCGTCCAGCGCGTATTCCGCCCATTTCTCGGAGTCTATGTCGATCGCGTCTAGTATCTTGCGCGGGTGGTCGAGACCGATCGCGTAAGGCGCCATAGCCACCGAATAGATGTATATCAGCTCTGCGCATGTGCGCGCGACCGCAGCGTTCACCCACAGCTGCAGCGCCGGGGAGAAGTAGAAATCGGGCATGAGCGGCCGCCCTGGGCGCGCGCGCAGCAGGGCGCGCATTTTCTGCACGCGCCTGTCTATCGGGAAGGCGCCTACGCTGGCGCATACGCTTTGCAGCTTCGCCACATGCGCCATGTCCGCCGGATCATCCACCACGCAGCCAAAATGGATGCGGTAACGCCGCGCAAGGTGCTCGATAATGTGCCAGGCACGTATCTTCTCGCCCTTGTTCAGCGGCCAGGCGATGCGGTGGGCGATGAAGATCAGGTCTGGCTTTTGCACGCGTGGTGGTGTTCCCGAAGAGGCAGAAAGAAAGGCCTTCTTTTTTGAAAAAAAGAAGCAAAAACTTTTGCTTCGCTGTCGCGGACTTTGCTGGATGGGCCCGCGACAGCGGAGTCAAAAGTTTTTTGGTCCTTTTTTGCAAAAAAGGACTGCTTGCTTTCTTCTACCCCGTAGCTCCCGGCACCTAACTCAGGCACACGGAAGCGCATGCAACGCCGCCTCGCCACCCTGCGCCAATGCGTCATACTCGCCGGCGGCCTGGCGGGCGACCCTGGCGAGCCACCCAGCCCCCTGATCTCTGTCGGCGGCCGGCCGTTCATCGCCTGGCTGATGCGCGAGATGCTCCGTTTCGGCGTGGATGATTTTCTCATCCTGGCAGGAGCGCTCGAGCCCGCGGTGCAGGCCGCCGTCCTGGCCGCCGGCGACGGGCTGCCCAAGCGCGTGACCGTCCGGTTCGCGCTGCATCCGGAGTCGGCCGGGACAGGGGGCGCCCTGCATTATGCCGCCTCCTTGCTGTCCGAGCGCTTCCTGCTGTGCAACGGCACCTCGCTGTTCGACTGCAACGTCGCAGCCTTGCTAGCCGCCTTCTCGGCCGACCCGGACGAAATCCTGGCCCGCATGGTGGTCCGCGAGAGCCCTGGCGGTGCGGTGGTGCTCGAGGGCGACCGCGTCACTGCGGTGAGCGAACGCAGAGATACGCCTGGGCCAATGGGGGCCGGCCTCTACGCCCTGGACCGGCGTATCGTTGCGCGCCTGACGGCCAGGAGCTCGTTCGAGGGCGACCTTCTGCCCAGCCTCGCGCAGGCAGGCGCCCTGCGCGCCTTGCCGCAGCATGGCTGGTTCGCCGACATTGGCGTTCCGGCGGACTTGGCCCACGCCCGGCGCGAGCTTGCCGCCTGCATGGACCGGCCGGCGCTGTTTCTCGACCGAGACGGGGTGCTGAACCACGATCACGGCTATGTCGGCAGCCAGGACCGCTGGGAGTGGGTGGACGGCGCGCGCGAGGCGGTTGCCGCCGCCACCGCGCATGGCTGGCACGTCTTCATCGTCACCAACCAGGCGGGCGTGGCGCGCGGGCTGTACGGCGAGCCGGAGGTGGGGGCGCTGCAGATGTGGGTGGCCGACGAGCTGCGCCGGGCGGGAGGTACGCTGGATGACTGGCGGTTCTGCCCGTATCACACGGAGGGCAAGGTGGATGCCTACCGGCGCGACAGCGACTGGCGCAAGCCGGCGCCTGGAATGCTGCTCGACCTGGTGCGCGCTTGGGAGCTGAACCCGCGGCACTGCGTGATGGTTGGGGACAAGGATACCGACGTGCAGGCGGGTGTTGCAGCGGGGATGCGCAGCCTGCTGTTTCCTGGGGGGGATTTGCGCAGGTTCTTGGCACATCAGGATGTTTTCTGAGGAGAGATGCGCCTGTCGACACTTGCAGCTGTCCACCAGCAAATGTCGAATTACGCGGAACGCAGCGGTAATCCGGCAAGCCGACCATCGCGGCAGCGGAGCAGAAGCTTTACTCCCTTTCAGGGAAGGCCTGTTCGCTTCTTCAAACAGGCTCGGTATCCAAAGCATATCCCGCCGCCCGCACGGTCCGCACCACGTCCAGTTCACCATCCCCGTTGATGGATTTCCGTAGCCGCCGGATGTGCACGTCCACCGTGCGGGGTTCCACGTGGATGTCCGGCCCCCACACCGCGTCCAGCAGCTCTTCGCGGGAGAACACACGGCGCGGGTGCTGCATCAGGAACTCCAGCAGGCGGAATTCCGTGGGGCCCAGATGCACCGCGCGGCTGTTGCGCTGGACCCTGTGCGCGGCCAGGTCCATGGCGATGTCGTGGAACGCGAGCCGGCCTTTCGTGGGCACCGTGTTGGTACGGCGCAGCAGCGCGCGCATGCGGGCCAGCAATGCGTCCATGTTGAAGGGTTTGGTGATGTAATCGTCAGCGCCGGTGTTCAGGCCGCGTACCGCATCCTGGTCTTCGGTGCGCGCGGTCACCATGATCACCGGAAGGTCGCGCGTGTTCGGCCGGCGGCGTATCTGGCGGCATACCTCGATGCCGGACATCACCGGCAGCATCCAGTCCAGCAGAACCAGGTCCGGCTGCTGCTCGGCGATACGCGTCAGGGCCTCCTGGCCGTCGCCTGCCTCATCGACGCGGAAGCCCTGCTTTTCCAGGTTGTAGCGCAGCATGGTGGCCAAGGCTGCCTCGTCCTCCACAACCAGCACGAGCGGTTTGGCAAGGCTGGTGGACGCGTCTGACACCTGTCTCAGCTTTCCATAGCGGCTGCGCCATCGGCGCGCGGCTCGCGTGGGCGGATCACCGCGTAATTCGCACTCTCGCCTTTCGGACGCACGCCGGGCAGCGGCTCGCCGGTCGCCGCGAAATGCACGGTCTCGGCGATGTTCGTCGCATGATCGCCGATGCGTTCCAGGTTCTTTGCAATGAACAGCAGGTGCGTGCAGGGCGTGATCTGCCGCGGGTCCTCCATCATGTAGGTCACGAGCTCGCGGAATATCGCTGTGTAGATGTCATCCACCGCGCCGTCCGACTGCCAGACCTGGATGGCTTTCTCGGCGTCCGCCTCACCCACCGCGTCCACGGTCAGCCGCAGGCTCTCCTGCACCAGCCTGGCCATGTTCGCGAGCCCGCTCAACTTGAACGACAGGTTGAACTGGCTGAGCACGATGCTGCGCTTGGCCACGTTGGCCGCGTAGTCGCCGATACGCTCGAAATCGCTCGTCATTTTCAGCGCGGCCACGATCTGACGCAGATCCTGTGCGACCGGCTGGCGCAGCGCGAGCAGCCGGATGACGAACGTCTCCACCTCGCGTTCCAGCGCGTCGACCGCCGGGTCCTGCTCTACCGCGCGGGCGGCGGCGTCCACGTCCTGCTCGACGATGGCGATCGTGGCAGTGGCCAGCTGCGCCTCCACCAGGCCGCCCATTTCAACCAGCAGGTCACGCAGGCGGTTGAGCTCCTGGGCGTAACTTTTTACGATATGCGAGGCCATTTCGGTCATCAGCTTGCACTCCGGTCGCGTGTCATCAGCCGAACCGGCCGGTTACGTATTCCTGCGTCCGACGCTGCTTCGGTGCGGTGAAGATGTCGCCCGCGTCACCAACCTCGACCAGCTCGCCGAGATAGAAAAACGCGACCTGGTCCGCGCAGCGCGCCGCCTGCTGCATGTTGTGCGTGACGATCGCGATGGTGAAGTCGCGCTTCAGCTCGTCGATCAGCTCCTCGATCTTCAACGTGCTTATCGGATCCAGCGCGCTCGTCGGCTCGTCCAGCAGGATGATCTCCGGGCGCGTGGCGATGGTGCGCGCGATGCACAGGCGCTGCTGCTGGCCGCCGGACAGCCCCGCCGCCGGGCTGTGCAGCCGGTCGCGCACCTCCGTCCAAAGCGCGGCCCGAGTCAGCGACCATTCCACCCGTGCTGACATCTCCTGGCGGGACAGCCGCTCGTGCAGTTTCACGCCGAACGCGATGTTGTCGAAAATGGTCATCGGAAATGGCGTGGGCTTCTGGAACACCATGCCGATGCGGCTGCGCAGCGCGTTCAGGTCCACGTCAGGCGAGAGGATGTTTTCGCCGTCCATCAGCACTTCGCCTGTCGCGCGCTGGTTGGGATAGAGGTCGTACATCCGGTTGAGCACGCGCAGCAACGTGGATTTGCCGCAGCCTGACGGCCCTATCATGCCCGTCACCTGCTTGTCCGGCAGGTCGAGCGCTATGGATTTGAGCGCCTGGTTGGTGCCGTAGAAGAAATCCAGGTTGCGTATGGAGAGCCTTGCCTGCGCTGCGGTCGCGTCCACCGGGCGTAAGCGGGGTTGGTCCAGGGTTTGTTCCATCTCAGGCGGGCCGGCGGGCAAGGAAGCACGCACTTTTCTTGCGCGGACCAGCGGCACGGAACGCCTGCTCCGCCGTCACGAATCGACCGGCCAGCCGCCGACGGTCGAAAAAGGACTGCTTGCTTTTTTCCACTCACTGCCTCCTGCGCACAAGCAGCCGTGCCGTGATGTTGATCGCCAGCACGCCCATCGTGACCAGCAACGCGCCCGTCCACGCCAGTTGCACCCAGTCGTCAAAGGCGGACGCCGCATACTGGTAGATCGTCACGGGCATGCTCGCCATCGCCGATCCCAGCCCGGAAAAGCCCGAATTTCCGAGTGACGTAAACAGCAAAGGCGCAGTCTCGCCGGCCACGCGCGCCACCGCCAGCAACACCCCGGTCAGCAGCCCGTCCAAGGCGGCGCGGTAACAGATGAAAACGATCGTCTTCCACCGTGGCGCCCCGAGCGCGATGGAAGCCTCGCGCATGCTGATGGGTATCAGCCGCAGCATGTCCTCCGTGGTGCGTACCACAATCGGGATGACCAGGATCGCCAGCGCCAGCGCACCTGCGAAGCCGGAGAAGCCGCCCGTCGGCGCCACCAGTATCTGGTAGATGAACAGGCCGATGAGAATGGACGGCGCCGACAGCAGGATGTCCGAGACGAAACGGACCACCTGGCCCAGCGCCGAGCGACCTGAATACTCGGCCAGATAGGTTCCCGCCAGCAGGCCGATCGGCGTGCCGATCAACGTGCCAAGCCCTGTCTGCGCAACGCTGCCGACGATTGCGTTCGCCAGGCCGCCATGCGCCTCTGGCGACTTCGTCACCTCGGTGAAGACGTGCAGCCCTAACCCGGGTATGCCCAGATAGAACAAGGTGAGCAGGATGGAGGTCAGGAACGCCAAAGCCACCAGAGTCGCCAGCAACGCGAGCGCACGCGCCAGCCGGTCTATGGTCCGCCGGCGCTGCCCGCGCGTCAGCGCCACGCGCGCGTCTCGCGCGGGAATGTGCGTCGTCATGTCCATTACGCCCGCACCCGCTGCGCCAGCAACGCGCGCGAGATCGCCAGCACCACGAAGGAGATCACGAACAGGATGAACCCGAGCGCCAGCAGGGAGGAAAGCTGCAGGCTGCCGCTTTCGGCTTCGGGAAACTCCAGTGCCACCAGGGAGGCGATCGTGTTGCCGGGCGCGAATATGCTCGTGCTGATACGGTTCGTGTTGCCGATGACGAACGTCACCGCCATTGTCTCGCCGAGCGCGCGCCCCAGCCCCAGCATGATCCCGCCCACCACACTCGCCTGCGTGTAGGGCAGCACGATCCGCCGCATCACTTCCCACGGCGTGCAGCCCAGCCCGTAGGCGGATTCCTTAAAAATGACAGGCACGGTCAGGAACACGTCGCGCATCGTGGCTGCGATGAACGGCGTGATCATGATCGCCAGCACGAGTGACGCGATGAAGATGCTGCTGTCGCCGGGTGCCGCGCGGAATGCGCCTGCGATTCCCGGGAGATGCCCGAGCGTGCTCACCAGCCACGGCTTGACCGTGGCACTGACGGCAGGAGCCAGGACAAAGAAGCCCCACATGCCGTAGATGATGGAGGGCACGGCGGCGAGCAGCTCGATCGCGGTGCCCACCGGCCGGCGCAGCCAGGACGGCGCCAGTTCGGTGAGGAAGAACGCCACGCCGAACGCCAGCGGCACCGCCATCAGCAGCGCCAGAACGGAGCTGACCACGGTGCCGTATACCGAGACCAGCGCGCCGAAGCTCCCGGTAACCGGGTTCCACGCCGAGGACACCAGGAAGCCAGGGCCGAACGCGCGAAAAGCGGGAAGGCCGCCGATGAACAGGAGCACGATGATGGTGCCGAGCAGCACGAGCACGAACAGTCCGGCCGTGTGCACGGCGAGCGAGAACGCCTTGTCGCCTTTCTGGGTCATGCGTTGACCCGCAGCAGGCGAAACCTTGTTTTTTGAAAAAAAGCAAAAAGCTTTTCACCCTGCTGTCGCGGACATTCCGGCAAGTCGCTGTCACGGAGCAGGGGTTTTTTGCTTCTTTTCAAGAAAGAACGCCCTTCTTTCCTATTTTGCCAGGCTGTTCCAGGCCGCCCGCACCTGCGTTTTCACGCTGGCTGGCAAAGCCACGTATTGCAGGCTTTTCGCCGTGGCGTCGCCGTTGCTGAATGCCCAGTCGAAGAACTTGATCACCGCGGCACCCTTGGCGGGATCGGCCGGGTTGGTGGGCACCAGCACGAAGGTTGCCGAAACGATCGGCCAGGCGTTCGCCCCTGGCTGGTCGTTCAGGTCAACCGCGAAATCTTTGGCTCCCGCCCAGTCGGCATGGGCGGCGGCGGCGGCGAAGCTCGCCAGGCTCGGCCGCACGAACGCGCCGTCATGGTCGCGCAACTGCGTGGTGGCCAGGTGGTTTTCCGGTGTGGCGTAAGCGCTCTCCACGTAGCCGATGCCGCCGAGCGTGTTCTTCACCGCACCTGCCACGCCGGCGGTCCCCTTGGCGCCAGTGCCGGCGGGCCAGCTCACCGCCTTGTCGGCGCCCACCTTGCTCTTGAAGTCCGGGCTGACCTTGGAGAGATAGCTGGTGAACACGTAAGTGGTGCCGGAGCCGTCTGCGCGGTACACTGGCGCTATTGCGAGGCCGGGCAGTTTCACGCCCGGGTTCAGCTTGACGATCGCTGGGTCGTTCCAGGCGGTGATCGTGCCGAGATAGATGTCGGCGATGGTTGGGCCGTCCAGCCGGAGACGACCGTCCGCCACGCCAGGCACGTTCACGGCGATGTCGACCGCACCCATCACGGCGGGGAACTGCAGCAGCTTGGCGGCCGCCAGCTTGTCGTGCGCCATCGGCGCGTCCGAGCCGCCGAAATCGACCGTGCGCTGGGTTACCATCTTCTGCCCGGCGCCCGAGCCGTTGCCCTGGTAGTTGAGCGTGATGCGGGTGGCGGCCTTCGAGGCGTCCGCCCAGGCGCCATAGATGGGGGCTGCGAAGGTGGAACCCGCGCCGGTTATCGCCTGCGCATGGGCGGGTGTGCCCACGGCCGCCGCCAGGACGGCAGAGACGGCGGCGCCGCGCAGGAGGGTCGCGGCGTGTGAGAGGCTGGGCGTCATGGCTGCTCCTGTCGGGCCGCGCGCAAGCGGCGTTCGCCGGTCTGTTCCGATTTCGGTGGCCGAAACCTAGTCGCGCGACCAAGTCAGGACGATTGCAGTTTTGTGAAGCTTATGTGACAGCGTGCGGCCGGCGCGCTGTGCGTCATGGAGGCTTGCCATCGCCAAAGGTTTTCCGTAGGAACCGCGACTGGCCTGATGGGCGCGTAGCACAGCGGTAGTGCACTACCTTGACATGGTAGGGGTCACAGGTTCAATCCCTGTCGCGCCCACCACTTCTGTGCAGACGCAAGCAGTCCTTCCAGAAACGATAGAAATTTGCTCTCCCGCATCTGCGGCAGCCGGGTGCTTTTGCGTGGATCGAGGTGCTGGAGCAGCGTCGGGAATGCAAGCTTTCTGGTTTTCATAAAAGTTCGCCTTTTGCGACGCGTCCGTCTGTGAGGATACCGCCGATCGACACCTCTCCGGACCGCCTGGCAGACATTCCCGGCTGCTGCACGATACGTCCGCCGTCAGGTGCTGCGGTGCCGCTGGTCTTCTCCTCGCCGCATTCCGGCCGCGACTACGCGCCGGAGTTTCTCGCAGCCACACGGCTGGACCCGCTCGCATTGCGACGCAGTGAGGATTGCTACATCGAGGAGATATTCGCCGCCGTGCCGGACCATGGCGGCACGCTGATCGCGGCCACGTTTCCGCGCGCGTGGTGCGATGCCAACCGGGAGGCCTGGGAGCTTGATCCGGCGATGTTCGCCGACCCGCTTCCGCCGTGGGTGAACGCCGCGAGCTCAAGGGTGTCGGCAGGGCTGGGCACGTTGGCGCGTGTCGTCTCCAGCGGCGAGGCCATCTATCGCGGTCTGCTTCGCTTCGAGGACGCGCAATCGCGCGTGGCCCTCTGCTGGCAGCCCTATCACGATGCCTTGGCAAGAGCGGTGGATGCCGCGCGCGACCGGTTCGGCGCCTGCCTGCTGATCGATTGCCACTCGATGCCGGCGCATGCCTGCTCGGACCGCCGGCCGGTACCCGACATCGTACTCGGCGACTCGCACGGCGCATCCTGCGCGCCTGCCATACTGCGCGCGGTGGACGGTTTTCTCGCCAGGCGCGGTTATGCTGTTCGTCGCAACGACCCTTATGCGGGCGGCTACATCACGCGGCATTACGGCAGGCCGGCCGGGAACGTGCACGCTGTGCAAGTGGAGATCGCACGCGGCCTGTATATGGATGAGACCGACCTTTCTCGCCGTCCTGGGTTTGCAAGAGTTCAGGCGGACATGACGGCGCTGGCCGCATTCCTTGCCGGGGAGGCGGGTAGTCTCATGCTGGCGGAGTAGGTGTCAGCCACCGGACATGCGGCTGGCCTCAGATGCCGCTGGTGGTCGAGGAGAACATCGAGGTCAGCACGCCGCCGAATCTAGAGAAAATTCCGAGGAGCGACAGGCAGAGAAAGGCGGCGACGATACCGTATTCGACCGCCGTTATGCCACGCGTGTCATGCCGCAAGTGGCCGAGACTGATCACCATAGCCGTCCGGCCTGCATACTGATTTGAGTCAAAATCTACGCGCCTTCCACAGCTGATGACGGCAAACGCTCACTCGCCGCCGGCAGTCATATCGAGAGTAAAACATAACTACCTAAGATAGGCTACTGTTCCGTTAACAAGCGTCAGCAGACATGGCGATCTGGCGTAAGCAGCAAAAGGCGATGCCATGCGGCATCGCGCAAAAAAAGAGGCGATGCCTTGCGGCATCGCCAAGTTTAGGGAGGAAACGTCCAAGATGCGGTGCGGCCGAAGCGGCACCGCAGAGCCAAGCTATGCGGCCCGGACGCCGACTGCAAGAAGTTTTTGCATTGCAGCATACCGGGGCCTTGTCTGGTGCCGTTGCCCAGGATCCAGGCCGGCGGCTTAACGGTCCGGCAACCAGGGCGTGGGCACATTGCCGCCTATGTCACCGATATACATTCTTGCCCGCCTGCTGGGATTGGGCATGGTGTTCTGGCTGTTACCTGCGAGCGGCGCGGAGATGACGATGGTCGGCCGTGCCGGCCAGCCGGATCAAGGCAGAATTTGCCGAACCGCCGCCGCCGCCGCCGAGACAGCGTTGCACGTGCCTAACGCTTTCCTCTCGGCCATCGCGAAAGTCGAGTCCGGACGGTCGGATCCGTCGACGGGACTCCTTGCCGCGTGGCCCTGGACGGTAAACGCCGAGGGCACCGGAAGCTTTTACGCGAGCAAGGCGGAGGCGGTCGCCGCCGTGCAGGCGCTGCAGGCACGCGGGGTCCGCTCGATCGACGTAGGTTGCCTGCAGGTGAACCTGCTGCATCACCCGGACGCCTTCGCCTCATTGGATCAGGCGTTCGATCCCGCGGCAAACGCCATGTATGCCGCGGGTTTCCTCGTGGCCCTGCTGCATCAGACCGGCAGCTGGCCACTCGCCGCGGCTGCCTACCACTCGCAAACTCCGACGCTGGGCGCGCCGTATGAGCGCCGCGTGCTTGCCGAATGGGCCACGCCGGATGGGCAAGCCGACCAGGCCCGGCAGAAGACGCATTCCGCCAGGCCGGCCACGGTTCGCCAGGAGGTGTCCAGGGAGGCGGAACCGGTCGCGCAGGCTTCGGCCGTCCAGCACGGTGCCGGGTCCTGGTCTCCCATAGGCAGGCCGCCCGTTCTGGGCGACAAGACGTTGGCAGAGACGGCTCCTTCCGGGGTCCGCGCTGCGGGCCAGACCGGCCGGTCCCTTGCCGCCTATCGTCTGCTGCCGGTCCGGCTGGCAACCCTCGCCGCACGGCACAGTTTCTAGGCACTCGTACGGCCACGGGAGCGCGCAGCCCAGCCTCGCTTGGCAGCCGCCCCGCGCACGCTTGACGGCCTGACGTGGAACGCCTTTTGTCTGGGGCGGCAGCGGCAGGCGACGATTGCTGCGCGAACACTCGGTTTCCGTGAAGCGAGCCGGAACAGGGTCAGAGAGGCATTCGTGCGTCCTCACGTAAATCATCAAGATGCTACACGGGCTATGGCCTCAATGGCCCGGAACCGTTGCGGCGTGGCCTGCCGGATGGCTGCGATTTCGGCCTTGGCCGTCAGCCTTGCCGCACCGGCCTGGGCGCAGCAGCCCGCGCAAGGCGACACGCCCGTGACAGTCACCCGCGTGGTCAGGCAGGACCTGCCGGAATACACGCGCGGCATCGGGACGGTGCAGGCCTACCGCCAGGTTCTGGTGCGCGCCCGCGTGGACGGCAATCTGGACACCATCGCCTTTCGCGAAGGCCAGGAGGTTCATCCAGGCGACCTGCTGGCACAGATCGACCCGCGACCCTACGCCGCCGCCCTTGCCCAGGCCAAGGCGCGCCGCGCCAGCGATCAGGCGATGATAGACAACGCCCAGCGCGACCTTGTCCGCTATGCCAGCCTGGCGCGTACCAACGTCGCCAGCCGTCAGCAGGTGGACACGCAGCAGTCCCTTGTGGCCCAGGACCAGGCAAGCCTCCAGGGCGACGACGCGGCCATCGCCGCGGCCGCGCTGAACCTGAATTACTGCCGGATCACCTCACCCATCGAGGGGGTGGTCGGTCTGCGCCTGACCGACATAGGCAACCTCATACATGCGACGGATGCCACCGGCATCGTCACCATCGCCCAGGTCCACCCTATCAGCCTGGTGTTCACCCTGCCGCAAGACCAGCTTCCCGCGATACGCGCCGCCATGGCGGCGAGCGGCGGGACTCCGCCCGTCGCTGCCACCAAGCAGGACGGCGGCACCGTACTCTCGCAGGGTCAGCTCGTCACGATAAACAACAGCATCGATCAGACGACAGGCACGATCGCGCTCAAGGCGCAGTTCGCCAACACGGACAACCGTCTCTGGCCTGGTCAGTTCGTCACCGGGCGTCTTCAGCTCGGGGTTGAACACGGGGCGCTCACCCTGCCGCCGCAGGCCGTCCAGCACGGGCCGGACGGGCTGTTCGTCTATACGGTGAAGACGGACAGCACGATCGGCCGTTCGGACGTGAAGGTCGGCTACCAGGACGAGGGGGCGGCGGTGATCAGCTCGGGGGTGTCCGCGGGCGAGGCTGTGGTGCTTTCCGGGCAGTTGCGTGTGCAGCCGGGGATGAAGGTGGATGCCCGGCCGGCGAGTTAGCCACGCAGTTGGATTCTTCTTATAAGAAGAAGCAAGAACTCTCGACTTCGCCGTCGCGGACTCACCTGAAACAGCGATAGGTTTCCGCGGTCGGCGACAGCGGGGGCAAAAGACCTGCTTCCTTCGGAACAGTAATCCATGAGCATCTCCACCCCGTTCATCCAGCGCCCGATCGCCACCTCGCTGATCATGGCCGCCATCTTCCTCGTGGGCATCGCCAGCTACCCCCTGCTTCCCGTGGCCCCGCTGCCCGCCGTCGAGTTCCCCACCATCTCGGTGTCGGCCAACTACCCGGGCGCCAGCCCGGACGTGATGGCCAGCTCGGTGGCCGAACCGCTGGAGACGCAGTTCAGCCAGATCAACGGGCTGAGCCAGATGACCTCGATCAACGTGCTGGGCACGTCCACCATCACCGTGCAGTTCGACCTCAGCCGCAACATCGATGCCGCGGCCACCGACGTGCTGGAGGCGATAAACGGCGCGCAGGGGCAGCTGCCGAAGAACCTGCCCAGCCAGCCCACCTTCCGCAAGGTCAATCCGGCCGACAGCCCGATCTTCCTGCTGAGCGTCTGGTCGGACGATTTGCCGCTGACCACCGTTGATGACTATGCCGAGAACGTGCTGAGCCAGCAGCTCAGCCAGATCAACGGCATCAGCCAGGTCTCCATCGGCGGCCAGCAGAAACCGGCGATACGCGTGCAGGTGGATCCCGCCCGCCTGGCCGCTATGGGCATGACGATGGAGGACGTGCGCCAGGTCCTCACCGACGCCACGGTGAACAGCCCGAAGGGCAGCATAGACGGCCAGCGCCAGTCCTTCACGCTGCTGGCCAACGACCAGCTCACCACGCCTGACCCCTACGGCAACCTGATCGTGGCGTATCGCAACGGCGCGCCTGTACGCATCAGGGACATCGGCATTGCGGTGCGCGGCGCGCAGAACCGGGAGGTGGCGGCCTGGCAGGCGGTCGGTGGCCATTCTCGGCGCGGCATCCTGCTGGTCGTCTACAAGCAGCCGGGCGCCAACGTGATCGCCACCGTGGAACGCCTGCGCGCGGCGTTGCCGCATTTGGAGATGAGCATTCCGCCGGCCATACACGTGGACACCATCGTGGACCGCACGCAGACCATACGCGCCTCGGTCGCGGACGTGGAGTTCACGCTGCTGCTCTCCATAGCACTGGTGGTTATGGTGATCTTCCTGTTCCTGCGCAGCCTGTGGGCCACCATCATACCCAGCATCACGGTGCCGCTGGCGCTCGTGGGCACCTTTGCCGCGATGTACATACTCGGCTACAGCCTCGATAACCTCTCGCTGATGGGCCTGACCATCGCGGTGGGCTTCGTGGTGGACGACGCGATCGTCATGCTGGAGAACATCTACCGCCATATCGAAGACGGCATGGCGCCGCTGGAGGGCGCGCTGAAGGGTGCGGGCGAGATCGGCTTCACCATAGTCTCGATCAGCGTCTCGCTGATCGCCGTGTTCATCCCGCTGCTGCTGATGGGCGGCATCGTCGGCCGGCTGTTCCGCGAGTTCGCCATCGTGGTCTCGCTCACCGTCATCATCTCCGCCTTTGTCTCGCTGACCCTGACGCCGATGATGTGCGCCCGCTTCCTCAAGGCGGAGGCGCACCATGGCCGGCTCTACCGCGCCGTGGAGAGCATGTTCGACGCCATGCTCGGCTTCTACCGGCGCACGCTGGAGGTGGCGCTGCGCTTCCGCTTCATCACGCTGATGGTGTTCTTCGCCACGCTCGGCGTGACGGTCTTCCTGTTCGTCATCATCCCGAAAGGCTTTTTTCCGCAGCAGGATATCGGGCTGCTCATCGCCATCACCGAAGCCAACCAGGACATCTCCTATAACGGAATGTACAGGAAGCAGGAGCAGGTGAATGCCATAATAGCGGCCGATCCGGCGGTGGCGAGCTTCGCCTCCCTCGTCGGGGCAGGCAACGCCGGTCAGACCGCCAATAACGGGCGCATCTTCATCAACCTCAAGCCGTGGGGCGAGCGCGATCCGGTCATGAAGGTGATCGCCCGCCTCACGGACAAGGTGAGCTCCGTCGAGGGCTTCCGACTCTACATGCAGCCCGGCCAGGACATCACGGTGGGCGGCCGCCTGTCGCGGACGCTGTACCAGTACACGCTGCAGGATGCCGATCCGGCCGAGCTGAACACATGGGCGCCGAGGCTGCTGGACAAGCTGAAGGCGCTGCCGCTGCTGCGGGACGTGACATCCGATCAGCAGGTGGCCGGCACCACTGCCACGTTGGTCATAGACCGTGATGCGGCCTCGCGTTTCGGCATCCTGCCGCAGCAGATCGACGACACGCTGTACGACGCCTTCGGCCAGCGCGAAGTCACACAGTACTTCACCCAGCTCAACTCGTACTACGTCATCGAAGAGGTGCCGCCAGACATCGAGGGCCGCGTACACACGCTGGACAACCTCTACGTGAAAGGCACGTCGGGCACGGCCGTGCCGCTGTCTGCTGTCGTCCGTCGCAGCACGGTGCCGATCTCGCCGCTGGCGGTGAACCATCAAAGCCAGTTCCCCTCCGTCACCATCAGCTTCAACCTGTCTCCAGGCGCTTCACTCGGCGACGCGGTGGTCCAGGTTGATGGTGCGCGGACGCAGATCGGCGCGCCGCTGACGGTTCAGGGCGCCTTCCAGGGTAACGCTGCGGCATTCCAGTCTTCGCTCAGCAGCGAGCCCTACCTGATCGCCGCCGCCCTGATCAGCGTGTACATCATTCTTGGCATTTTGTATGAAAGCTACATCCTGCCGCTCACCATACTCTCCACCCTGCCGTCGGCAGGCGTGGGCGCGCTGCTGATGCTCATGGTCTCCGGCTTCGATCTGTCCGTCATCGCCATTGTCGGCATCATATTGCTGATCGGCATCGTCAAGAAAAACGGCATCATGATGGTGGATTTCGCCATACATGCCGAGCGCGAGGGCGGCCTGGAGCCGCTGGACGCCATACGCCAGGCCTGCCTGATGCGATTCCGGCCGATCATGATGACGACGATGGCGGCGCTGCTGTCCGGCCTGCCGCTCATGCTGGGCCACGGCGCGGGCTCAGAGCTGCGTCAGCCGTTGGGATATGCCATGGTGGGCGGGCTGATACTCAGCCAGGCGCTGACGCTCTACACCACGCCGGTGATCTATCTGTATTTGGACCAGTTCTCGCATTGGCTGTCGCCGGCGCCGGCGCGGCGTATGCCGCGGCTGCAGGCGGGGATGGCGGAGGCGGACTGAATTGTCGAGCCGGTATTGGTTCGGGTGATGATCCTGCGCCCGCGTGGCTGAGCGTGACACGAAGGAAGCAAGCAGTCCTTATTCAAAAAAGGACCAAAAACTTTTTTCCCGCATATGCGGCGTCCGGGTGCTGCCGGACAGAGCGAGGCCGCTCAGTCTGCGCAGGAAGCAAAAGTTTTTTGCTTCTTTTTTTCAAAAAAGAAGGCCTTTCTTGCCTGCCCAAGACTCAACTTACAGGCAGTCTGCTATCAGACGATCCCAGCACCGTCCTGGAACAGCCTGCCGATCGGGTTCCAGCTGTAAGCCACCTGCGCCAGCGCGACCCCAGCCAGCCGCGTCTGTCCTTCCGCCGCCGTATGCCCACCCAGATGCTGGTAGAACCACCGGCTCGGATTGTCGCGCAGCACCCACACGAACACCGAGCCGAACCCGCGTGCAGCCAACTGGCTCGCCGTGCCCTGCATCATCCGCCGCCCCACGCCCTGGTCGCGCCAGTCATCCAGCACGTAAAGCGTCTCGATCTCCGCTTCGCCCAGCCCGGGCGTGCGTGGCGGCCCGGCTGTGGTGAACCCCACGACACGCGGCCCACGCCCGCCGGCCGCGGCCACCATCACCGTGGCGCCGGAGGCGATCGTCGCGCGGTAGTGCAGCGCCATGCGAGTGGGTGAGAGCCGCGCCAGGTAGTCGTCGGGCAGTATGCCGGGATAGGTGCTGCGCCAGGCGGCCACGTGCACTGCGCCTATGGCTGTGGCGTCCGTCAGCTCGGCCCGGCGGACGTTGATCATAGGCTGTCCATGCAGCACCCGCGCGCACCTTTGGTTGGGAAGGAAGCAAGGCCTTCTTTTTTGAAAAAAAGAAGCAAAAAACTTTGCTCCTGATGCTGCTGATGCAGCCTTGCCGATCTTCAGGCGTGCGCACCGCATCGTGCAAGCGCCAGGAGCAAAAGTGTTTGGTCCTATTTTCGAAAAAGGACTGCCTGCTTCCTTTCCAGCACCGCGCCGAAGAATCCATCCGTCCCGTGCAGAAGCGGCGTCAGCACCAGATACGGATCGGCGCAGGGCACCGCGGCGGTCAGCGCCCAGACCTCGCTCACTGGCACGACGCGGTAGTCCGGATGACGCGCCAGGAAGCCCTCGACCTGCCGCTCGTTCTCGTCTTCCAGCAGCGAGCACGTGGCATACACCAGCCGTCCGCCCGGCCGGACCAGCCGCTCCGCCGTGTCCAGGATGCGCGCCTGCTTCGGCAACAGCTCGGTCAGGTCCGTCTCGTTCAGCCGCAGCCTTCCGTCTGGATTGCGTCGCCAGGTGCCTGTGCCCGTGCATGGCGCGTCCACCAGCACCCGGTCGAAGCTCTGCGCCCGGCGCTTGATCCATTTGTCGCCGTCCACCGTCAGATGACGCTCCACGTTGTGCACCCCGGCCCGGCGCAGACGTTTCACCGCGCCCTCCAGCCGGACCTCGCTCACGTCGCAGGCCACCACGTGCCCGCGGTTCTCCATCAGAGCGGCGATCGCCAGCGTTTTGCCACCGGCGCCGGCGCACCAATCCGCCACGCGCATGCCGGGCGCCGCTCCCACCAGGTGCGCCACCAGCTGGCTGCCCTCGTCCTGTATGTCGACCGCGCCGGTCTGGAACGCGGCACCCGACGTCACCGCCCGCCGGTGCGCCACACGCAGACCCCAGGGCGAGTAGGGCGTCGCCGTAGCCTCTATCCCCTCAGCCAGCAGCGCCGTCCGCGCCGTTTCCACATCGCTTTTCAGGATGTTCACCCGCAGGTCGAGCGGTGCCGGCTCGCCCATAGCCGCCATCTCGGGGGCGAGCGTCTCGCCGAACCGCGCCTGCAGATGCGGCAAAATCCAGTCCGGCACTTCCAGCCGCACCGCCTCGCCCATGCTTGGGTGGTCCAGCGTGCGCCCTTCCAGCGGCCGCAGCACGGCGCGTTCCTCGGCGCCAGGCGGCGCCGGCGCGAACTGGCCGCCGGAGAAGCCCTGCAGCACGCCCTCCATCGTCCAGCCCTCCAGCAGGAGCGATGCCCCGACCAGCAGCCGGGCCGAGGGGAACGCGCCTGCCCTGGCGAGCCACCATCCCAGCCTGCGTCTGGCCCGCAGCACGCCCCAGACCCGGTCCGAGACGGCGCGGCGGTCGCCTGAGCCGATGAAGCGGCGCTCGCGGAAGAAGTTGTTGGCTACGGCATCGGCGGGCTTGCGTCCGGCTGAGTCGATCTCTTCGAGCAGTTCTATGGCGGCTAGCAATCTGGCGGAGGGGGTCACTGGGATGCAGCCTAAGAAAGGGCTTCTTTTTGAAAGAAGCGAAAATGTCAGCTCCGCTGTCGCAGGACCTGCATCGGCGGCCGACGGTCAGAACGAACCCGGCAGCGGCGTCGGGTGCGGAAGTTTTCTGCTTCCTGCTTTCTACTCTTGCCGGTAGTTCGGCGCCTCGCGCGTAATAGCCACGTCATGAACGTGGCTTTCCCGCAGCCCCGCTCCGGTAATCCGCCGAAACTGCGTGTTCGCCCGTAACTGCGCGATCGTCGCCGCGCCGGTGTAACCCATGCCCGCTTTCAGCCCGCCTACCAGTTGGTGCACCACGCCGCTCATCGGCCCCTTGTACCCGACACGGCCTTCGACGCCTTCGGGCACCAGTTTCAGGCTGTCTGTGATCTCCTGCTGGAAGTATCGGTCCGCGGAACCGCGGGCCATCGCCGAGATGCTGCCCATGCCGCGATAGGATTTGTAGGAACGGCCCTGATAGAGAAACACTTCGCCCGGCGCTTCGTCAGTGCCTGCCAGCAGACTTCCTATCATCACGGATTCCGCGCCGGCGCCCAGCGCTTTGACGATGTCACCGGACGTGCGTATGCCGCCATCGGCGATGCTGGGGATGTCGCGCGCCGCGCACGCCGCCGCCGTCTGCAGCACGGCGGAGAATTGCGGCACGCCTACGCCTGCGACCACACGCGTGGTGCAGATGCTGCCAGGCCCGATACCGATCTTCACACAATCCGCGCCGGCATCCATCAGTGCGATCGCACCTTCCGGCGTGGCCACGTTGCCGGCCACCACCTGCACCGCGTTGGAGAGAAGTTTTACCCGCGTCACCTGCGACAGCACGCCCTGGCTGTGGCCGTGTGCGGTGTCGACCACGATGACATCGACGCCGGCGGCGATCAGCGCCTCGGCGCGCGCGCAGCCGTCGTCGCCCACGCCGGTGGCGGCGGCAACGCGGAGGCGGCCGAGCTCGTCCTTGTTGGCCAGCGGATGCGCCTGCGCCTTGTCCATGTCCTTGACGGTCACCAGGCCCACGCAGCGGAACGCCTCGTCCACCACCAGCAGCTTCTCGATCCGGTGGTGGTGCAGCAGGCGCCTGGCCTCGTCTGGCCCGGGACTTCCGGTGACCGTCACCAGCTTCTCGTGCGTCATCAACTCGCGCACCGGGATTGCCGGGTCGGTGGCGAAGCGCACGTCCCGGTTGGTGAGTATCCCCACCAGCCGGCCGTCACCCTCCACCACAGGGATGCCGCTGATGCGCCAGTGCGCCATCAGCGCGCGCGCTTCGGCCAGCGTCTGCTCTGGCCGGATCGTCACCGGGTTGACCACCATGCCGGATTCGAACTTCTTTACCGAGCGCACCTGCGCCACCTGCTCGTCCACGTTCAGGTTCTTGTGTATGACGCCTATGCCGCCCTGCTGCGCCATGGCGATCGCCATCGGGCCTTCGCTTACCGTGTCCATCGCGGCCGCAAGCAAAGGGATGTTGAGAGAGATCGTCCTGGTCAGCCGCGTCCGTGTGTCCGTGCGGCTTGGCAGCACCTGGGAGTAGGCAGGCACCACCAGCACGTCGTCGAACGCCAGCGCCTCTGCTATTCGCATTTCGGGAAGGATCTGGTCGGGAGCCATGGCGCCGTGCTTTCGCTGCCTTGGCGCGGCTACATAGGCCGGTGGGAGCGTCTCGGCAACCAGGCAGAGGAGGCGAGGCGGGTGTCAGCAAGGAGCGATTGTCTTAAAAGAACCAGGAAGCTTTCGTCTCCGTCGGGTGCGCTTTGAGACGTGCGCTTCAGCGACCCGCGGCAGCGCCGGTGGAGCCTTTGCTTCTTTTCCCGAAGACGGCCCTATTTTCTCTCTCACTATCAGGAAGCCATGAAACCCTATTTCCTCCTGGCGCTGCCCTGCCTCGCTGCCTGCCAGCATGGGCCGCAGTCGCGCGTCGCGTCGGCCCCGCCCGTCTGCATACGCAGCTACGATATCGTCCGCACCGATATCCCTGATGACAGCACGATCCTCTTCGTCATGCGCGATCGCACCGTCTACAAGAACAGCCTGCCCTTCGTCTGCGGCGGCCTGCGCCTGGACACGCGTGGCTTCACCTACGAGCCGACCAATCCGGCGACCGACGAGATCTGCTCCAACCTCGTCACGATACGCACCAACACGACGGGTAGCGTCTGCGAGCTCGGCGCCTTCGCCCGGCTCCCCGGCAAAGGGCGCCTGTGACCGGGCCGTATGCGCCCGGCGGGGCTGCCCCGATACGCGTCGGCATAGGCGGCTGGACCTACGCGCCCTGGCGCGGCCGTTTCTTTCCCGACGGATTGCCGCACGCCCAGGAACTGGCCTACGCCAGCGCCCGGCTTACCGCGATCGAGATCAACGGCACCTTCTACCGCCACCAGGCACCCGCCAGCTTCGCCGCCTGGCGGGACGCCACGCCGGACGGCTTTGTCTTTGCCGTGAAGGCGCACCGCGCCACTACGCAAGGCCGCGACCTGGCCGATGCCGGCGCCGCAATCGAGCGCTTTCTGCGTTCGGGTGTGCTCGAGCTCGGCCCCAAGCTCGGCCCGGTATTATGGCAGTTCGCACCCACCAGGCGTTTCGACCCGGACGCGATGGAGCTGTTCCTCGCCATGCTGCCGGCGCGCCTGGACGGCATCGGGCTGCGTCACGCCATCGAGGCGCGGCACACGAGCTTTCTCGATCCGGCCTGGCCCACGCTGGCCGCGCGCTATGGCGCTGCCGTCGCCATCATAGACAGCGACAAGCAGGCGTTGCGCGGCGATGTGACGGCCGACTTCGTCTACACGCGACTGCAACGCAACCGGGCCGATGCCATAGAGGGATACCCGACGCCTGATCTGGACGGCTGGGAGGAGCGGCTTCGGCACTGATCCGATGGCCGGACTGTCGAGGATTTGACGTGTGTCTCGCCTGGCACGAGCACCGGCGGACGGCGCGAATGCTTTGCGTTCTTCATCAGCGGGGACAAGGAGCGCGCGCCGGACGCCGCGCAGGCGATGCTGCGGCGGCTTAGTTTGTGAGTTCGTCGGTCGGGGACGGCTCGTTTGCCATGCAGAGGCGGCACTTCGCCGAAGCAAGACTATAGACCTGAGCCTGGCAGCAACCAAGGACCGCTTGCTCAAATGTTGAGAAAATGTCCCGCCAGACCTTATCATAAACGAGGCTGGCAGGCGGTTTTATAAGGTGTCTTGCGTCATCCTGGCTTCCACGGATTTGCCGACACCCTTATTGGCCTGTCATCCGGGCTTCTGACATGAGCGGGTGCGGCGGCCTCGATCATCCTCAAGGGACCTTCAGGATAGCCGCCCGCAGCGCGGCGAACACCTCGTCGATCTGCGCCCGGCTGATGATCAGCGGTGGCGAGATCGCCAGTATGTCTCCCGTCGCCCGCACCAGCACGCCGGCCTCGTAGCAGGCTACAAACACCTCATAGCCGCGCGCGCCCGGCGCACCCGGCCGCGGCGCCAGCTCAATGCCGGCCACCATGCCCAGATTGCGTATGTCGATGACGTGGTCGAGGTCCTGCAGGCTGTGCGCCGCCTCTTCAAAATCCGGCGACAGTTCGGCGGCGCGTTCGAACAGGCCCTCGTCGCGGTAGGTGTCCAACGTGGCGATCGAGGCCGCGCAGGCCAGCACGTGCGAGGAGTAGGTGTAGCCGTGGTAGAATTCGATGCCGGCAGGTGCGGCCATAAACGCCTCGTGCACCGTGGTGCTCGCCACCACGGCGCCCATCGGCACGGTGGCGTTGGTGATGCCCTTGGCCAGGCAGACCAGGTCGGGGACGACGCCGAACCTGTCGATCGCGAACGGCGAGCCGAGACGGCCGAATCCGCTGATCACCTCATCGAAGATGAGCAGGATGCCGTGGCGCGTGCAGATCTCGCGCAGCCGCTCCAGGTAGCCCACCGGCGGCACCAGCACGCCTGTGGAGCCGGCCAGCGGCTCGACGATGACCGCGGCGATCGTGCTCGGGTCATGCAGGGCGACGATGCGCTCGAGCTGGTCGGCGAGCTCCGCGCCGTGCAGCGGCTGGCCGCGGCTGTGGGCGTTGCGGGCCAGATCGTGCGTGTGCGGCATGTGGTCCACGCCGCCGAGCATGGTACCGAAATGGCGGCGGTTCGGCCCGATCCCGCCCACCGAGATGCCGCCGAATCCCACGCCGTGATAGCCGCGCTCGCGGCCGATCAGCCGGGTGCGCGCCCCTTCGCCGCGCATCCGGTGATAGGCCAGGGCGATCTTCAGCGCGGTATCAACCGCCTCGGAGCCGGAGTTGACGTAGAACACGTGGTCCAGCCCGTCCGGCAGCATGGCCGACAGCCGCTGCGCCGCCTCGAAGGCCAGCGGGTGACCCATCTGGAACGCCGGCGAGAAATCCATTTGCGCGGCTTGGCGCTGGATCGCCTCGACGATGCGCGGCCGGCAATGCCCGGCGTTGACGCACCACAGACCCGCGGCCCCGTCCAGCACTTGGCGACCGTCATGCGAGGTGTAGTGCATGTCCTTGGCGCCGACGAGCAGGCGCGGCGCCGCCTTGAACTGGCGGTTCGCCGTGAACGGCATCCAGAAAGCATCCAGGCTGTTGGTTGCGACCTGTGCGTCCATGAGCTTTGTCTCCTGGGCACCACTCTGCCCGCCTGGCGCGATATTCGCCCTGCGCGGGCAAATCGTCTAGCGTCCAGCAGCCTTGCGCAAACCGCGCCACCTGTCGGCGTTACCTGGGCACCAACAAAGGAGACCCGCAATGTCGGACAACCCGCTCGACGACAGCGACGAGGGCCGCCAGCAGCGCATACGCGAGCGCGCCTATCATCTTTGGGAAGCCGATGGCGGACCGCACGGGCGACATGACGAGTACTGGGAGCGTGCGCAGGAACTGGTCGGCATGGAGGAGAGCCCGATGGCCGGGCAGTTGCCGAACCCGGCCAGCCTGCCGGGCGCCGATCCGGACCGTGTGCAGATCGTCGAGGAAGCGTCCATCCAAGAGAATTTGGGGGAGTTCCCGGACCGGCTGGCCGATCAGGGCGAGCGCAAGCTTACCCCGGCGAAGGCGAACAGAAAGGTTTGAGCCGAGCGTCTTTTGTGAACAAAAAGCAAATTCTTGCTTGCCGCTGCGTCTGAATGCGCATGCTCTGAGGCACTTGACTGTCACCAGAGCGAGGAAGCGGAATTTTCTGGTTCCTCTTTAGAAAGGACTGCACGACTTACTTCGGTATGACGGTCGGAGGCGGCTTCAGCACCGGCGTTGGCAAAGCCGGTGCCGATTTCGGCTTGACCTGCATGTGAGTGTCCACCTGCGGCGGCGGCTTGATCACCGCATCCTTGGTCGTCGGCGCCGGTTGCGCCACGGCAGTCGCGGTCATCAGCGAACTGACCAGCAGCGCCAGCCGGAGGCAAGGGCTGAGCACGCGGTTCGAACGCGGGTCAAAGGTCATCTTGTGCTGCTCCTCTGGGATCAAACGTCGCGCGAATGCGGCAGACCGTTGAACTGCCACTGATCAGACGGGTGAAGATGTTTCGGTGGCTTGGGCGCGTGTGGCCAGCCGGCGTGGCCAATAAGCCGACACGCAGAACCATGCTGTTCGGCGCCGGCCCGGGCGATGCGTAAGAAGTTGCAAACATAGGTCTCCGATATCTGAACGGCCGCCTCTCGGCGCCGGTTCCCGTCATGCGGCCGCAAGACACGCAGATTACGGGTAGCAGACGGCGCACGCAGAACAATTTTCAGGCAGGCTGGGCGCCATTCGCCCGCACGCCAGCGGACTCAATCGTAACGATACGCAATCCTGTTGCATTCGCAACGTTTAACTGCAATTAAGGGTTACGTGTCCAAAACGTCCTCCCGCATACCGCGAGAGGTTCAGCATGTCGGCACGCTACTTTGTATGGCTCTCAATCGGGAGTGGTGCGTGGAGTATTTGTGCCGACTGGGCGGACATGACGGACGGGGCAAGCCCGTCCGCCATCGTGCCCGGTGCCCAGGATGATATCATCGTGACGGGTCCAACCGGCGCAGCCGTGCAGACGATCACCGGGCCTGGCCTGGCGGCTGCGGCCCTGTTCACCGGCAACACGCTGCTGTCGGGAAGCTTTTCCATAGGCGCGCTCACCCTTGGCCAGGCTGCGTCCGGCGGCCTGCTGGAGCTGGCCGGCAGCACCGCCCTGCAATGTGGCGCGGCAAGCATCGTCTCCGGCAGCCTTCTCGCAGGCGCCGGCTCCAGCTTGTCGGTCAGTGGTACGCTGGGCCTGGGTGGCGCAGGCGGGCAGGCGGCGTTCAACGTGACGGGCGGCGGCGCGGCGTCGGTGGCGTCGTTGTTCCTGGGCGCCGCGTCGGACAGCATCTATGTCGACACCGCATCCGTGCTGGAAGTGGGCGGCACCGGGCAGGGGCGGGCGGGGCAGCTCACCGTCGATGCCGGCGGACTGCTGTCCGGCCAGGGCAACGCGGACGCGTTCGGCGCGGTCGCCAACAGCGGCACCATTTCGGCGCAGGGCGGCACGCTGGCCGTGGGCAGCGTTTCGGGCACCGGCTCGCTGGTGATCGGCGCGGGCGCCACTCTCGCCTTGGATGGCGCCTGCGGGGCCGGGCAGGGCGTCAGCTTCTCCGGGGCCAACGCCACGCTGGCGTTGCAGGAAGAGTTCGACTCGCCCGCCGGCCTGCTCGCCGGGTTCGCGGCCGGGGACGCCATAGACGTGGAAGGCAGCCTGATCTCGAGCGCGAGTTTCCAGGCGACGGGCACGCAAGGCGGCACGCTGACCCTGTTCTACGGCACGCAGGTCGCCGCCAAGCTCCTGCTGTCCGGCGCCTATGCCGGCGACGTGTTCCTCACGGCAGGCGATGGCGCCGGCGGCACGCTCGTCACCCTGGCCCCGGGTGCGTCAGGCGGCGGCGGGGCAGCGCCGGGCACCACCACGCCGGACCAGTATGGCTGGACAGGCGGCCAGGCCGGACGGTGGAACGTGGCTGCGAACTGGACGGACGTTACGCGCGGACAGTCGCCTGCCAATGTGGCGCCTGGCGCGCACGACCTGGTGACGATTGCCGGATCGCAGAGCGCTTTCAGCGTGATTGCTGGCCCGGGCAACGCCGCTTCGCTGACCACGACAGGCGAGGTGGCGTTCACCGGCGCCTTCAACGCGGGCACGCTCGCGGTCGGCAGCACCTCTGGCGCCTACGCCGCCGCGACGCTGGACCTGCTGGCTGGCGCGACCCTGGCGGCGGTCTCGGCCACCGTGTCGGATGGCGAACTGTCCGTGTCCGGCAGCCTGTCGGCGGTGACCGTCTCGGGCACGCTTGTGCTGGGCGGCACGCCGTTCGGCGTGGGCCAGCCCATGGCCGCGCTTGAGGTGACCGCAGGCGGCGCCGTGCAGGCCGGCACGCTGCAAATGGGCGGCGGTGCGGGCGACAGCATCGTCACCGACCCCACAGGCAGTGTGGAGGTGGGCAACGCCGGACATGCGGCTTCGGGCGCGGTGACCGTCGATGCCGGGGCCGAGCTGAACGGCAACGGCAGCGTCAATCCTTACGGCCTGATCGTCGACAACGGCACCATCCTGGCTTCCGGCGGCACGCTCAGCCTGGGCGCCGTGTCCGGCGTGGGCAGCCTGGCCGTGGGCGCCGGCGCCACGCTGGAGCTGCTGGCCGCGACCGCCGACCCGATCACCCTGCTCGGCTCTGCAGGCAATGGCGGCTCCGTGCTGGCGTTTGCCGGCGGCCGCGCCGCGCCCACCGGCCTGATCACCGGCATGGTGCCGGGCGACGCCATCGACCTGGAAGGCTCTCCGCTCACCAGCGTGCAGCTTATCCAGGGTAGCGGCAGCGGCACGCTGGTGCTCGGCTACGGCAGCGCCGTCGTGGCCAGGCTGTACCTGGCCGGCAGCTTCACCAACCAGCGTTTCGTTCTGCTGCCGGACGGCACCGGCGGCAGCCTGATTTCGCTGACCAACACCACCGGCGGCGGCGGCACCGGCCAGCAGACCGGCACGGACCAGCTCGCCTGGAGCAATCCCGTCAGCGGCGCCTGGGGCCGCGCTGCCAACTGGACCGATAACACGCAAGGTGGCCAAGCCAGCGCACCGCCCGGCGCGCAGACACCGGTCGTGATCGCGGGCCCCGGCGGCACGGTCTTCGAGGACATCAGCGGCCAGGGCACCTGCGCCAGCCTGTCCGCCAGCGGCAACACCATCCTGTCCGGCACGTTCGCCACCGGTGGGCTGTCTGGCGGCGCGGGCGCGCTGGTGCTCGGCATGGCCACCACGCTTACGGCGGCGCAGGCGGCGTTCGCCGGCACCGAAATGCTGGCAAGCGGCACCGGCGCTGCGTTCGCCGTCGCCGGCACCCTGTCGCTGGCGAGCGGCGCGCTGCTGGCAACTCTCGCGCATGGCGGCGTGCAATGCGGCACGCTGTCGTTGAGCGGCGGCGCGGTCAGCGTGGATGTCAGCTCGTCGGTCGAGGTGGGCACGCTCGGCGGGGCCGCGTTGGGCACCGTCACG
>CAHJWU010000007.1 GCA_903643085.1 Rhodospirillales bacterium | reverse complement strand
TCTCGTCCAGCCGCAGCCCCTCCCCCGCCGGCGCACGCCCGCCGCGCGCCACGCGGCGCGGCAGAACGGCGCGCTCGAAGCCTAGCTTCTGGGCTTCCTTTAGACGGGCATCGGCCTGGGCGACCTGGCGTACCTCGCCGGACAGGCCGACCTCGCCGAAATAGACTGTGCCGGCGTGGGTCGGCTGGTTCGTGGCCGCCGAGGTCAGGGCCGCGGCCACGGCCAGGTCGGCGGCGGGTTCGCTGACGCGCAGGCCGCCGGCGACGTTGAGGAACACGTCCGAGGCGGAGAGTTTCAGGCCGCAGCGTGTCTCCAGCACGGCCAGCAGCATCGACAGGCGGCCGCCGTCCCAGCCGACCACGGAGCGGCGGGGCGCGCCGCCGGCGTTCGGTGCCAGCAGCGCCTGGACTTCGAGCAGCACGGGGCGGGTGCCTTCGAGGCCCGCGAACACCGCGCTGCCGGCGATGTGGCCGCGGCGTTCGGCGAGGAACAGGGCGGACGGGTTGGCGACTTCGGCCAGGCCGCGGTCGGTCATCTCGAAGACGCCGATCTCGTCTGTGGCGCCGAAGCGGTTCTTGGTGCCGCGCAGGATGCGGAACTGGTGGCCGCGGTCGCCTTCGAAATGCAGCACGGCATCGACCATGTGTTCGAGCACGCGCGGGCCGGCGAGGCTGCCCTCCTTGGTGACGTGGCCTACCAGGATGAGGCTGAAGCCGCGCTGCTTGGCCAGGCGTATCAGCTCGAAGCCCGCGGCGCGCACCTGGGTGACGGTGCCCGGGGCGGATTCGATGTTGTCCAGCCACATCGTCTGGATCGAGTCGATGACGACCATGGCGAGGTTCGGCTCGGCTTCCAGGGAGGCGCCGATGTCGCGCACGTTTATCGTGGCGGCGAGCTGGAGCGGGGCGGTGTCCAGGTCCAGTCGGCGGGCGCGCAGGCGTATCTGCTCGATGGATTCCTCGCCGGAGATGTAGAGCACGCGCTGGCCGGCGCGGCTGAGCGCGGCCGCGGCCTGCAGCATTAGGGTGGATTTGCCTATGCCCGGGTCGCCGCCCACCAGGATGGCGCTGGCGGCGACCAGTCCGCCGCCGAGTACGCGGTCCAGCTCGCCTATCCCGCAGAGCAGGCGGGGCGGCGGGGCGGCCTGGCCCTCCAGGCCCACGAAAGTGACGCGGCCGCCGGGTTTGCGCGCCGCACCCGGGCGGGCCTCGACGCGCTCTTCGGCGATGGTGTTCCACTCGCCGCAGGCGTCACACTTGCCGGACCATTTGGGATAGGCGGCGCCGCAGGCGGAGCAGACGAACAGCGTTTGTGGCTTGGCCAAGACGACAGCAACTCTCTTTATGGGAAGGTTAGTCTGGTTGACCCGATCTGCGCCGTAAGAAGAAGCAGGCAGTCCTTTTTTGGGAAAAAAGCGTCAAAACTTCTGCTCCCAGCCGGCGGCTGCCGAAACGTTTGGCTACCTGCCTGCTAATGCCCCGCCGGCGGCAATGCCTGGCAGAAGCGCAGCGCGTAGCCGTCCGGGTCCAGTACCTCGAAGGCGATGTGGCCGACGCGCCGGCCCTCCTCCTCGCGCCAAGCTTCGGCCATCGGCTGGTGCAGCCGCGCGCCGTAGGCTTCCACGCCGCTCAGCACCGCTTCGGCATCCTGCGTCCACACGACCAGCGTGACGCCGCGGCCGAACGGATAACTGGGAGCGTCCGGTCCGTCGGCCGCGCTTTCGCGTATCTCGATGGCCACGCCGTCGCGCTCGAGTTCGGCACGGCGGGCCTCCGGCGCGTAGCGCATGGTGGTGAAGCCCAGCACGTCTGTGTAAAAAGCGCAACGACCTGGCGAAGCCGGTGCAGGCGAGCTGGACCTGCAGGGTCATTTGGGGACCAGGGTCAGCACCGCCTCCGGCGCCGGCTTCTCCGTCGAGACCAGGATGTGCATCGGGCGGCCGACGAGCGTCAGGCCGTAGGCAGTCTGGGTGACGCCCGGCTTGCCGGTCGGCGGCTGGCCGCCGAGCGGCGTCAGGGCCACGCCGTTCTCCCGGGCCGCCTGGTTCAGCACGGTCAGCACCTTGGCGCCGTCGGCGTGCTCGGCCACCGCTTCGCAGCTGCCGTCATCCAGCGAGACGAGGGCGAGCTTGGTGGTCTGATAGCTGGTGTCGAACGCCTGTCCGGCGCGGCCGGCGAGAAAGGCAGCCTCAGCCTGCTGCGGCATGCGGGGGGCTTTCTGTTCCTCCAGAAAACCACGCAGGGCGGCCACGTCGCCTGCGAAGTTCAGGCAGGTGGCGCTGAACAGGCCGACCACCTGTTCCGCTCCGTCGCCGCCGCCCTGCGGGGCCTGGGCGGCGGCCGGCGCGGTGGCCAGCAGGCCGCAGGCCAGGAAAGCAGGCGCGAGAACGGACAGACGCATGGGGTGAACTCTCCTTGGTGGGAAGCATCGCCCGGGCTTTGGCACAGACGGCTTTGCCAGGGTTTATACCGGCTACAGGGGAACAGCGGAGAAGAAAGCAGGACCTTGTTTCCTAAAAAAGAAGCAAAGAACGTTGCCCGCTGCCGGCGACTGACCGGTGAGGACGCGCCAGCGGAGCATCTGGTCCTTTTGCAAAAAGGACTGCCTTCCTGCTACCCACGCAACTCCATCTGTATCGGCCCGTCCCGACGCCCGTGGGTGAACTGGTCCACCATCGGGTTTCCGCTGTCCAGCAGTTGGGCGGCCTCTCCCTGCCAGACCAGCCGGCCGCCGAACAGCATGGCGGCCCGGTCGCCTATGCGCGCGGCGCTCGCCATGTCGTGCGTGATGGCGAGCGCGGTGCTGCCCAGGCGGCGCACGCAATCGGCGATCAGGCCGTCGATGATGGCGCCCATGATGGGATCGAGACCGGTGGTCGGCTCGTCGAAGAGCAGGATGCGGCCGCCTCCGGCGATGGCGCGCGCCAGGCCCACGCGCTTTTGCATGCCGCCGGAGAGTTCGGCGGGATATAATCCGCCCACGTCCGGGCCCAGGCCCACCTGGCCCAGCATTTCGGCGGCGCGCGTGCGGGCCTGGGCGCGGCTGACCTGGTGCTGGGCGAGCAGGCCGAAGGCCACGTTCTCCCAGACGGGAAGGCTGTCGAACAGGGCGCTGTTTTGGAACAGCATGCCGATCTGGGCGCGCAGCGCTTGGCGCGCCGGCTGGTCCAGGCAAGCGA
Source organism: Rhodospirillales bacterium (assembly GCA_903643085.1). Lineage (GTDB taxonomy): Bacteria > Pseudomonadota > Alphaproteobacteria > Acetobacterales > Acetobacteraceae > BOG-908. Next base: position 24,981 of record CAHJWU010000007.1, on the reverse strand, counting down.
GGTCCTGGCCGTCGATCTCGATGGTGCCGGAATCGGGTTCGACCAGGCCGAGTATGCATTTCAGCAGCACGGACTTGCCTGAGCCTGAGCCGCCGATGACCACCATCGAGGTGCCCGCGGCGACGTCCAGGTCTATGCCGTCCAGCACCTGCTTGGCGCCGAACGCCTTGCGCAGGCCGCGTATGCGAATCTTCGGGGTGCCCGCCTGGGGGGTTTCGGTCATCGGGAGAAGAACAGCTCGGTGAGCACGTAGTCGAACGCGAGGATCAGTATGCTGGCGGACACCACGGCGGAGGTGGTGGCGGCCCCCACACCCTGTGCGCCGCCGCGGCTGTTGTAGCCGTAATAGCAGCCCATCAGGCTGACGATGATCCCGAACACGGCCGCCTTGACCACGCTGAGGACCACGTCCGCCGTGTTGAGGAAGGCGACGGTGTTGGTGATGTAAGTGTGCGGTTCGAAGCCGAGCTTGGCGGTGGCGATCAGGAAACCGCCGCCCACGCCCAGCACGTCGGCCACCAGGACGAGCAGCGGCAGCGCGAGCAGGCCGGCGAGCAGGCGGGGCGCCACGAGGTATTTCATCGGGTCGGTGGACAGCGTGCGCAGCGCGTCGATCTGGTCGGTGACGCGCATGGTGCCGAGTTCCGCGGCCATCGCCGCCCCCACGCGGCCGGCGACCATGAGGCCGGCGAGCACGGGGGCGAGTTCGCGCACCACCGAGATGAGCACGATGTTGGCGATGGCGCTGGTGGCGCCGTAGCGGGAGAAGCCGGTGTAGCTCTGCAGGGCGATCACCATGCCGGAGAAGATTGCGGTGAGCGCGACCACGGGCAGGCTGAAATAGGCGAAATCGATGAAGCTGCGCAGGAAGAGGCGGCCGTAGAACGGCGGGCGTAACAGGTGCGAGACGCCGGACAGGCCGAACAGCACCATGGCGCCGGCGCTGCCCAGGAGGGAAAGGACGTTCCGGCCGAGGGCGCCGATGGCGTTCATGAAGAAAGGCCTTCTTTTCTGAAGAAAAGAAGCAAAAGACTTTCACTCGGCTGTCGCGGACCTGTCCTGTGAGTCCCGCGACAGCGGAGCAAAAGTCTTTTGGTTCTTTTCTTCAGAAAAGAACTGCTTGCCTGCTCTCTCAAAGCGCCGAATACACACGGCCGCCGCGGGGCTTGAGCGAAGTCAGCACCTCATACCCGTTGGTCCCCGCCCACTCGGCCACTTCGTCAGGCGGCACCGCCGGGCCGATAAGCTCCAGCAAGTCGCCCTGGCGCAGGCCTGGGTGGTCGGTCGCGTCGAAGGTGGCCAGGTCCATGGAGACACGCCCTATCAGCGGAAGGCGGGCAGCGTCAAAGCCTGACCCCTGAGTAACGGGATGGATGGCGGCTTCGGCGCGGTTGGAGAGGGCTCGGTGATAGCCGTCCGCGTAGCCGGCGGAAACGGTGGCCACCGTGGTGGGGCGCTGGGCCGTCCAGATTGCGTTGTAGCCGACGGATGCGCCGGCGGGGATGCGGCGGAGCTGCAGGATGGGGGCGGTCAGGCGCAGGACGGGGCGCATCGGGTTGGGCTGCGCGGGTGTGGGGTTAATGCCGTACACGGCGGCACCCGGGCGGGCCAGATGGGAGACGAAGCCCGCGCCGAGGAACACGCCTGAGGAGTTGGCCAGGCTCAGGGGGATGCCGGCCAGGGCGCCGCTGGCCGCGTGGCGCAGGCTGTGGGCCTGGCGGATGTTGCCTGGGTCACCGGCGTATTCGGCACTAGCGAGATGGGTCATGAGGAAGCCGATATTCAGCGCTTGCAGCGCCGCCGGGTCGGTTTGCAGCGCGGCGGTGTCCTGCGGGGTGAGGCCAAGGCGGTTCATGCCAGTATCCACGTGGATCATCGCCGGCAGGCGTCTTGCCTGAGCGGCGGCGCAGGCCGTGTAGGCGGCGATCTCCTCGCGGTTGCCGAGCACCGGGGTCAGGTGCCGGGCGAGATACGTGTCGGCGTGGCTGGGGAAGAAGCCGTTCAGGATGGCGATGACGGCGTCCGGCGGTAGTAAGGGGCGCAAGGCGGCGCCTTCCTGCGGGTAGGCGACGAAGAAGTGGCGTGCGCCCTCGGCGTACAGGCGGGGTGCGACCCTGTCGGCACCCAGGCCGTAGGCATCGGCCTTGACGATGGCGGCTATGGGCTGACCGTGCCGTGCTGCCAGCCAGCGCCAGTTGGCGGCTATGGCTTCGAGGTCGATGGTAAGGGTAGTCAAACCAAGGCCTTCTTTTTTAAGAAAAGAAGCAAAAGACTTTTGCTCCTGCCGCCCGCATCAAGGCCGCCACTGGTCCTGCCAACGCGGATGGTTGCAGTAGCACGCGAGGCCTTGGTGCAGGCGGGGAAGCAAAAGTTTTTTGCTTCTTTTTTTCAAAAAAGAAGGCCTTGCTTCCTCCTTACGCCGCTAGCAGGGCCGCCTCCACCTTAGGCGTCAGCGCTTCCGGCTTGGTGGTGGGCGCGAACCGGTCCAGCACGGTCCCGTCCCGCCCGACCAGGAACTTGGTGAAGTTCCACTTTATGGCGCCGCCGAGGAAGCCGGACTTCTCCGATTTCAGCCAGGCCCAAAGCGGATGGGCGTGCGCGCCGTTTACCTCTATCTTGGCGAACATCGGAAAGCTCACATCGTATCTGGTGCTGCAGAAACTGGCGATCTCGGCGGCGTCGCCCGGCTCCTGGTGGCCGAACTGGTCGCAGGGAAAGCCCAACACGGTAAAGCCCTGGGCCGCGTATTTCTTCTGCAGCGTCTCGAGGCCGGTGTATTGCGGAGTAAAGCCGCATTTGCTGGCGGTGTTGACGATCAGGAGAACCTTGCCTTGGAATGGTTCCAGGGTGCTGGTTTGGCCGTCCAGGGTGGTGGCGGTGAAATCGTAGATGCCGGCCATGGTTCCGAGGTCCCCTTAGTGTTCGGGGAAAGGCAGAAAGCACTTCTTTTTTGAAAAAAGAAGCAAAAAACTTTTGCTCCGCTGTCGCGGGACTTGGTGACCGGCGCCTTTGGCGTTGTCGGGGTGCTTATTAATATTACACACGGTCGGTGCTCGCATCCTTGGCGGTCTACGGAATCGGGCCGGAGCCGCTGCTGGTGAGATCTCGGGTCTAACCTGGCCCGCGACGATCTGCGCGCGGTGGGGCAACGGGCTGGAAACGTTGGCACCGCTTCGTGGGGACGACTTAGCGCAATCGTGCCGCGCGTGGTCAAACGGCTTTGGCTGCCGCCCTGTGGTGCAACGGTTGGAGGAGCTCCGCGGCGAATTATGCTGGAGGTTGATGGCACAGGAATTTACGCGCTTACGCACCTAGTATCGCGTCTGTTCAGGGTCAGCATCAACGGAATATGCCAGCTGAATCGAGTGATTGATGACGCGATGATCTTGCACGCCGAGATGCCCGGCGATGTGCTGTCGCAAAACAAGAGCTGAAGCTGATGTCCGACCATCCATGCTGCCCGTTGCCTCCAGCGTTAGCCTGCCGGGAGACACCCGCCCGTTGCGATTCGTGTTCGCGATAGCCTCATCAAGACGCCTTCCGGATGCTCGGTGAGCGGGCACCCGGGAGGAGATCAACGGATCAGTAGGTTGCTGCTCGCCTGCCGAACAACGCATGGTAGACGACCAGAACAACGACCGCGCCGACAACGGCCACGAACATGCTATATAGATTGAAGCCGGTGATCGGCGTTGCACCGAGAGTGGAAAACAGCCAGCCGCCGACCATGGCGCCGATGATGCCGAGGACGATATCCAGCAGAACGCCGGCACCGGTATGGTTGACGATCTTGCTGGCCATGAAGCCGGCGATGAGACCCAAGACGAGCCAGGCGATGATACCCATGGGAAGCTCCTGAAGCGTGGTGACGAACTCAGGAACGGCGGGCTTGGGGACGGGTTTCTGGAAACTTATACCGGCGGGCCGTGAGAGTGATTGTCGCAGGCATTTTGTTCCTTGCATCTCCAGCCTGGGGGTCTGTCCAGAAACACGCAGATGCCGCAGATACGTCAGGCAGGGCCTTTTGTCTTTTTTGAAGGACTGCTTTCTGCCGCGACCCTGCGTCCGCGCCGGCCAGTATCACGTGACGGATTGCGCCGGCGCGGCGGATCGGGCGACGTGGCGTTTCAGGAAATCGGTGGCGGCCTGCATCGACTGGCGCGCCTCCGGCACGAACTGCGCCAGTTGCCATACATGGGGGACGACCGGCCAGACACGCAGCTCCACTTCGATGCCGGCGGCGCGGGCGTGCTCGGCAAGGCGCGTACTGTCATCACGCAGGATTTCGCGGTCGCCGACATGGATCAGCAGCGGCGGCAGGCCGTGCAGCTTCGCGTAATGCGGCGAGGCGATCGGGTTGTCGGCCGAGGCGCCGCCGAGATACGTCTCGCCGCCGCGCACCAGGCCCGGCGCCCAGAACATGGCATCCCGCCTGGCGTTGCTGACGACGGAAGGCCCGGTGGCGGCGAGGTCGGTCCACGGTGAGAACAACGCCGCCGCGGCGGGTCGCGGGCGCGATTTGTCACGCAAGGTGAGCATCAGCGCCAACGCAAGACCGCCGCCTGCGGAATCGCCGGAGACGGTCAGGCGTTCGGGCGCGTGGTCCATGTCGAGCAGACCCTGCCAGGCGGCTTCCGCGTCTTCGACGGCGGCGGGAAACGGATTTTCCGGCGCGAGGCGGTAATCGGGGACGAACACCTCGAAGCCTTGCTTCGCGTAAGTGCCGCTGAACGGGCGGTGGGTGCGCGGGGAGCAGGCGAAATAGCCGCCGCCGTGCAGGTACAGCAGCGTGGCTGTCGGTTGGGCGGCGTCTGCCCGCGCCCACTCGCCCGGTATGCCGCCGACGGTGCCTGGGGAGTAGGTGACGCCCTTCGGCGGTGGCAGAGAGCCGCTCTCCATGGTGCGGCGGACGGCGATCACGTCCGATACACCCTTCATCTTCGGCTTGACCTGAGTGCGGAACATCAGATCCAGGAAATGGGCCTGCAGGCTTGCCATGGTCAGCTGAACTTCCGGTTGGAGCTGGCGACGCTGCCGCTCTGCCGCCTGATGTATTTCCAGTAGGTAACCGGGAACAGGCGTTGCAGGCGTTCGGCCATGCGGGCGTCACTGCCGATCAGCAGGCGAGGCGCGCGGGCCTCTATGGCGCGTGCGATCTGCTCGGCGGCGTCTTCCGGCGCGGTGCGCAGGAGCTTGTTGAATTCGGCCATCTGCGCGCGGGCTTCTACCGGATCGATGCCCTGCGGTATGCGGGCGCTGTTGGCGATCTCCGTCCGTATGCCGCCGGGATGGACCACCGTGAGGGAGATGTGGCTGCCTTCGAGTTCGTGGCGAAGGGCTTCCGAGAAGCCGCGCAGCGCAAACTTGGCGGCGCAATAAGCGGCCTGGCCGGGCGGGGCGATGATGCCGAACAGGCTGGAGATATTGACGATGTGCGCCGCAGGCTCGCGGGTGAGCGCGTACAGGAACGCCTTGGTGAGGCGGACCGGCGCCCAGAAATTGATGTCGAACAGCCATTCGAAATCGGTCAGCGCCACGTCGGTGAAGTTTCCGGCGAGCGCCACGCCGGCGTTGTTGACCAGCACCGTGACACGTTCGTGCTCGGCGAGGACGGCTTCGGGAAGGGCTTCGAGGGCTGCGCGGTCCGATACATCCAGCACATGGGTGCTTACGGTGACGCCGGCGGCGCGTGCGATGGCCGCCACGGCTTCCAGGCCGGCTTGGTTGCGGTCTGCGAGAGCGAGGTTTGCGCCGCGTCTGGCCAGGTTTGCGGAAAGAGCGGCGCCGATACCGCTGGCGGCGCCGGTGATCACGGCTGTTCCGCCGCGTAGGGGAAATGGCATTGAGGACCTTCCGCTCGGGTGACGCGGTTGGTGTGGTAGGAGTTTCCCCTGAGGTTAGAAAGGAAGAAAGCGGTTCTTTTTGAAAAAAGGAACCAGAAAACTTTTGCTCCCACGCATTTGCACCAGCTAATCGTACCCGAGAAGGCGGCAGCGCGGCAGCGTCGGGAGAGCAGACGTTTTTCGCCTCTTCCTTAACAGAAGAAGGGCTTGATTCCTTACTGGTTACGCAACGTGTCGATCAGCACCAGCGCCCCGTCCCGCTCGAAATGCCAGAACGTCCAGCCATTGCAGCTCGGCGCGTTCTGCACGGCCGAGCCCACCTGGTGGATGGACCCGCGATGCGGGCCGCAGGACAGCGTGCCGTCCGCCATGACGGTGGCGGCCACCCGGCGCTGACGGTCGGTGAGGATGGTGCCCGGAGTGATAAGCGCGCGCTCCACCAGGCTGCCGAAGGAGACCCGCGGCGCGTCGCGCCGGCTGGGGGTGGCTTCCATGGCCTCGGGTGCTGCCGGCTTCATGCGGCGTATGCGGCCCCAGGCGGCTTCCACGTAGGCAGGGTGGCGCTCGATACCGACGAAATGGCGGTGCAGGCGCTTGGCCACCGCGGCGGACGTGCCGCTGCCCAGGAACGGGTCCAGGATGACGTCGCCGGACATGGTGCTGGCGAGCAGGATACGGTGAAGCAGGGCTTCGGGCTTTTGGGTGGGATGCAGCTTGAGGCCGTGCGCGTTGCGCAGACGTTCCTCGCCGGTGCAGAGCGGGATCAGCCAGTCGCTGCGCATCTGCAGGTCGTCGTTCAGGGCCTTCATCGCGGCGTAGTTGAAGCGGTAGCGGCTGTCCTGCTGACGGGCCGCCCAGATCAGCGTCTCATGCGCGTTGGTGAAGCGGCGGCCGCGAAAATTCGGCATCGGGTTGGATTTGCGCCAGATCACGTCGTTCAGGATCCAGAAGCCAAGGTCCTGCAGGATGGCGCCGATGCGGAAGATGTTGTGGTAGCTGCCGATCACCCAGAGCGTGCCGTCCTTGCGCAGCAGGCGTCGGGCCTCGGTGAGCCAGAGGCGGGTGAAAGCGTCGTAAGCGGCGAAATCGGTGAACTGGTCCCAGTCCTCGTCCACACCATCGACCAGGCTGTCATCGGGCCGGCGCAGCTCGCCGCGCAGCTGCAGGTTATAAGGCGGATCGGCGAAGACGCAGTGCACCGAGGCGGTGGGGAGCATGCGCATCATCTCCACACAGTCGCCGCGCAGGATCTGGTCTAGTGGCAGGTCGCGGGAGATGTCCAAAGCCTTGGGGTGCCGTGAGAAAGGCCGGACAGTGAAGATCGTCCCGCATCCGCGTCAACCGCATGTGGTCCCGGATCGCAGGCTGCGTCACATCGGCGCTGCGCGCACGCCGCTGGCATCGGCGAGCACGGAGAACATGCGGCCGCCGTCGCGCGCGGAGACCATGAGCATGTCGCCGCCGGCGAGCATGTCGCCCGCGTCGTTGAAGAAGCCGGGGGCGGCGATGCAGGACTGGTCGTCTGCGCCGGTCTTGTAGAGCCAGAGGGTGAAGCCGTTGGCATAGGCGAGGACGGAGAGGTTGCGCAGCGAGAAAGCCATCGGGCGATCCTTTTCAGAAACAAAAGCCGCTCCCTGCGCGGGAGCGGCGGTGCTGTGATGGGGCGTGGGGGCGACCATGATCGGACGGTATCGGCGCGGCCTGCCGACCGTTAAGGATTATATTCTTATGGGTCAGACCTGTGCGATGCGCAGACCGGGCCGCTGCCAGCGCCAGCAAGAGACGCTTCATCACGCTAGGAACGGGAGGGAACCAACTTTGGCGTGTATGGAACATAACACGAACAACCTACGGCGATCATCACGCCATGGCAACCCTCAACAGCTATTTTCCTATTGTCGTCAGGATTAGTTTCCAGCATACTCTTGGGTGATGAAGCATGAGGACATCTGGCGCGCGCTGGACACGCTGGCTGCCGAGAAAGGCCTGTCCGCTTCTGGCCTGGCGCGCCGGGCCGGGCTGGACCCCACCACGTTCAACCTTTCCAAACGCAGAATGCCGGACGGGCGGGCGCGCTGGCCAGGGACGGAAAGCCTGGCGAAAGTTCTAGAAGCGACGGGGGCGAGCCTGGAGGTATTCTCGCATCTGGTGGCCGGCGGGCGCGCCATTATATCCGGACGCGCCGGACCGCGGCGTATCCCGCTGATCGGGATGGCGCAGGCGGGCGGAGACGGGTTCTTCGACGATGGCGGCTACCCGGTGGGCGGCAGCTGGGACGAGGTGAGCATACCGGAGGTGGGCGACCCGCACGCCTATGCGCTGGAGATTTCCGGCGACTCGATGGAGCCGGTGTTCCGCGACGGCGACATGGTGGTGGTCTCGCCTTCCGCGCCGATACGCAGGGGAGACCGGGTGGTGGTGCGCACGGCGCGCGGCGAGGCGATGGCCAAGCAACTGGTGCGGCAATCGGCGCGACGTATCGAACTGCGCAGCCTCAACCCGGAACACCGGGATTACACCTTCGAGCTGCGCGAGGTGGCTTGGATGCACCGGATTGTCTGGGCCAGCCAGTAAGGACGAGAGCCTGCCTCCGGGCATTCAAAGCACCCGGCTGCGCACGCCCGACAAGTCAATCCGCGCGCGCTTCGACGTTGCCGAACGCGCCCATGCGCACGTCCTTCGCCTCACGGCCGAACAGCATTAGCGAGATGATCAGCACCGCCGCCGTACCGGCCACGCCTATGAGCGCGAAACGGTAGTCATGGCCCATGGCATCTGCGATGCCGCTTTGCAACGGCAGGTTGAGGGCGGCGAGGAAGTTGCCAAGCTGGTAGGTGAGGCCGGGGAAAGTGCCGCGTATTGACGCCGGCGAGATCTCATTAAGATAGACCGGAATGACGCCCCACGCGCCTTGCACGCAGACCTGCATAAGGAAAGCGCCGAGGGTGATCCAGACAGGGGCGGAGGAGAATGCCCAAAGCGGCAACATGGGCAGGGATAGCGCGGCGGCCAGGCCGATCGCGCGGCGGCGGCCGATGCGCTGCGAAAGCGTGCCGAACGCGATCCCGCCCACCATGGCACCGATGTTGTAGATCACCACGATCGTCGTGAGGCTCGGCCCGACGATGTGGTGCTGGCGCTGCAGGTAACGCGGATAGATATCCTGCGTGCCATGGCTGAAAAAATTGAAACACGCCATCAGGCACGCGGCATACACGGTGAGCGGCAGATACCGGCGCACGACGCTTGCCAGGCTTTGCCGTGGCCCGGAGCGCGCGCGCTCCGTCCAGTCCGGGCTCTCCGGCACGTTGTTACGTATGTACAGCACAAGAAGGGCGGGCGCGGCGCCGGCCATGAACATGCCGCGCCAATGCAGCCAGGGGTAGGCGAGATACAGGAGGGAGGCGAGCAGGTAGCCGCTTGGATAGCCTGCTTGCAGAAGACCGCTGACCGGCCCGCGCCAGGAGGCAGGGATGCTCTCCATGGTGAGCGACGCTCCGACACCCCACTCGCCGCCCATAGCCAGGCCGAACAGCGCGCGCACGATGAAGAATACGGTAGCGTTTGGTGCCAGGCCTGTGGCGAAGCCCAGGAGCGAAAATCCAAGTATGCTGGCCATGAGCGCCGGCCGGCGGCCGAACCGGTCGGCAAGGCGGCCGAAAAGGTAGGCGCCGAGCGCGCGCGTGGCGAGTGTAAGCGTGACGGCAAAGGTGACAGACGTCTCGCCGATGCCGAACTCCCGGGCCACGTCGCCAAAGACGAAAACCATGATGAAGAAGTCGAACGCGTCGAGCGTCCAGCCCAGATAGCACGCGGCCACCACGTGTCGTTGTTGCTGTGTCGTAGCAGCCATGACGCCCCCCTTGATTTGCGGAGGAGCGTCACGCGCCTTGCTCGAATCGTCAACAGGCCTACCCGAACCCCGGCAGGCTAGGGTGTGATAGGAGCCGAGGCTTCCCACGCCGCGACAGCGGAGATGGCCGCGTTGGTCACAGCCTCGCCACAGAAGCTGCTCGAGGCTACCCAGGACGCAAGAGCCGCCTGGGCAGTAACCAGGAGGCGCGTCAGGCCAGCCACGATTGTCGGGTCGGCGCTGGGTCGCGCTGTGTGAGCGCTCTCCAGTCCTGCCGCTGCAACCAGGGCCGCGCCCAGGTCAGTTGTAGCCTCCGGCCAGCTCGCCGTGCAGGCCGACAGACAAAGGAGGGCAAGCACCACCGCTATGGACGAAGTCTCATTGCCACATACTATTTCACCGCGTCCTTCTTGTCAGTGATCTTGGTCAGGATCTCGCTTGCTAGCTGCTGCGCCTGTTCGTGCGCTCCGGTGTTGTCCGGCAGCAGCATCGACACAGCGCTGCCCACGAGGATCGGCACTGCCTGTATCCAGGCGATCTGGCCGATCAGCAGCGCACTGGTCGTAGCAATCAGCGCGGAAATACCGGCGACCGTCGTTGGCTGCCGCAACCATGCGCGCAGGTCTTCCATGTTACCCTCCGATGTTGTTACGCCTATTAGACTTGACGCTTCAGGGCGCCTGGAACATTGCCGGACTTATCAGCCCGGCATTCACCGCCGCTTGGTGAAGCACTGCCGCGGGATGCACGCCGTCCGCGCTGGCCGGGCCCAGGTCCACACGCCAGCGGCCGGACCCGCCCCGATCCGCGAAGATGGCATCCGGATCAATCAGACCGCTGCATCCCAGGGCAGCGGCATGTGATCGCATGTAAGCGTTATAGGCTCTGCGATACGTCTCCGCCGGCGAGGCGGACGCATTACTCGCGCCGAAACTCAGTTTCGTCGCGGCAGGCAAGGCTGCGGTAAGCGGAACCGACAGCGTGATGGTGTTCGAACCGAGCGCACTGATCACGCTACCGGCGGCGATGCCCGGGCCAGACACCGCCTGCCCGACCGCAAGATTTGCCAGGCTTGACATAGGCACGGACACACTGCCGATGCTCGCCGCAGTGCTTCCGGTATTGGCGACCGCCACTGTCCAGCTCTGATTGGCCAGACTCGCCCAGCTATCGTTGCTTTGCGTCGTCGGCGGCACCGTGAAGCACCAGACACGCTTGCCAGCCTGGCTGTAGCGGGTGGTTATCTGCAAGATGTAGGCTTCCAACTGGGCGTCCGTCACCTGGAAGCCGAGGATGTCGTTGCGCCCGTCTTCCAGAAGCACATCGGTGATACCGGTATCGACGGAGAGTGCGTATTGCCCGTCGCCGTGTGCCACGACAGCGAACGCCGTCGTGGACCCGCGCGCCGCCGTGACGAAACCGATGTTGTTCTCAAGGCTACGCTGGATGTAACCCTGCAGACCCAGAGCATCGGCGTTGTCACCCGTGCCCGCGGCTATGCTGTCGCCAAGGATCAGCACCGCCCCCGGGCTGGGTTGACCGGCCGGCAGGGTAACCAGACCAAGCACGGCCACGGGGCACCAGTAGCCTCCACCAGTGTTCGACAGTGCCAGCGGCACCATGGTCTGGTCGAGCGGTGACGTGCTCCTGTTGTCGAACTCGCCGGTCAGCCGCGAGCCGGCGCCAGGATAGTCCATCAGCTGCAAGCCAGGTGCCGATGTGGTGGCAAAGCTTCTAACGAAGAACGTCGTGCCGGCGGCCAACTCCACGGCTACCGGATCGGACGTAACGACGTCATGTGCGGGCTCGATGGTAAATTGGCGCCGGCCACCGAATTTTGCCGGAATGAGTGAGCCGCTGAAACTCATGGGCTGGCCAGGAGCGGTAGTCGCCGTCGTGGGAGTGCTTATCGTCACGGCTGTAGCGGATGGCTGGTTTCCCGAACCCGCGACGAAGCTGTTGGCGACCGACACGACATAGGTATTCGCAGCGATGCCGCCGCCGCTGCTGCTTACGAGCTGACCGACGCTGATGCCGTTCGCTCCGAGAGTTGTGGCAACGAAGTTGAGAACAGTGGAGCCGGATGCGGCTGAACCGTTGGCCAGAACCGTGTTTGCGTCAGCGGAAGGCACATAGACAGCAGCCGTACCGGTCGCCGTCACTGCGCGATCGGTCTCTCCCTGCTGCGGCATGTCGAACGCCGCGTACACCAGTTTGAGTGCAGTCACGGTGCCGTAAGATGGCGAGACGCATGCCACCTGATCCATGACCGCCGTGTTCGTATTGTCGAACCAGGCGCTTGATCCATTCACGCCGCGCCGCGAACAGACTGGCATCCACACTTGCCGGCCCGCCAGAGCACGCAGGGATTTGGGCGGTGTGATAAGCCCCGCCTGTGCGTCCCGGCCCGGCAGCAGCAACGAGCTGCAAAGTATAAACGGTAGAATTTTCCAGTCCATCTAACTCTCCCACGCCGAGAAAATGACGGAAGAGGACGAGTATACCGTGATTGCACCTCGATTGATGAACGGACCGCTTTCATAGAAGCTGCCCGCAGCGAAATACGCGCAATCCGGACCACTCGGCACCGCCGGGCCGCCCATGACGTTGACCCACACGCCCCCTGAAGGCGGGACCTGAAAGGACAAATAGCGCCGACCGCCATTGGCGGCGAACACCTGGGTGCTGACCGCCGCCGGCAGCGTCAACGTCCGTGAGGTGAGCATGCCCCCGGTGGGCAGCGCGGGTATTCCAGCCGAAGCAACTGACCACAGTGCTTTGAGCAGAGACACCATCGACCCCTGACCACCGGTGAACGCCGCGTCAGCCACCGTTCCTATCCCCTGAGCGGACGCCTGCTCCGCACCGAGCTGAGCCACCTGATTTACCGATGACGACGCACCTGCCGGCGCGCTCACCACCAGAGGGTTGGCCGCGGTCCCGCAGGCTACGGCAGTCCCGGCAGGAGTCACGCAATGCAGTGCCACGGCCGGCGCCCGATTGATCCCGTCAGGCAACAAGTAGGAGCCGCCAGCCACGGCTGGCGTCGCCAGCAAGCCAAGCGCTAACGCGCCCACGATGAGTGATCGCATTGAACCCCCGATATGATGTTGATGACGCCCAAACGGCGTTGACGTTGAACTCAACGCCTGCTGATACGCCTCGGCGCAACAAGCCGCCCTTTAGCGCCTCAGGAAACTTTGACTGACGAACCAGCCATATATAGGTTCGGCGAGCCAAAGTGCCGCGCTGCCGATCAGGCCGGCACCGAACAACAAGCCTGCCACCCGCGATTTGAGGCCGAGTATCTCCGCGATCGGTTTGCGCAGCATGTCGATAGCGTGAATCATCTCTCCGATCGAGCGCGCATGCTCAGCCGTTCCCGATCGCAACGTCTCGACCTCATGCTGCACGATAGAGACGATGCACTCGAATTTCTCCTCGAGCTCGCGTTGGTCCCGCCGCAACGTCGCCAGCTCGGCCCTGACCAGATCGTGCAGTTGCTCCGCCTGACACTGCCGAATGTCGATCGTCTCGTGCAGACCGCGTATCCCGGTCAGCACCTCTCCCATCTGCTGGAACAGCAGGTGCATGTCGCTCTGCGGCATTGCTATCTCCTAAGCGATGCTTAGAACCCCGTTGTTGTTCCAGACCTGGCCAGATCCTGAAGCGGGCTTGACCGTCGGCAAGCCTGGCGCGAACAGACCGCTGACGGGCGAAAGCCAAAGAGCGCCTTTCGGCTGTATACCCAGTCCGCCAGCGTTCGTCTCGATCAGGCTGAGGTTTCCGGCCGTGGCGTTCTGCAACACAGGCCAGTTCACGGCACCCGGCGTATTGAGCAGGCTGGCAAGGTTTCCGCTGCCGGACGTGCCGCCGGACGCGTTGATGAAAAGATTGCCGCCTTTCGTCTGGATCACGCCGTTCACCGTGCCGTCCAATCCGTCAAAGCACAACGCCGGCGGGTTTGTGGAGGTGGCCGCCTGGGGCCGCAGGTAGTTTGCCGCGTTGGTGATGTTGGTTATGCGGAAGAGCGTCGTGCCGCCCTGGTTGGAGAACACGTGATCCTTGGAATTTCCCCACCCTGCCGGTGTGCTGGGCTGCGAAGGCGTGATGAACGACAGGAAGTCGCCGGCGTTTGCAGGCGTGGAGTCGATGATAGCCGTCGCTAGTGGCACATTCCCGAGGTGCAGGCCATACGTCGTCAGGCCGACCGTGCCGTTTGCACCATTGATCTGGATGACCGTCGCCATGTCTTCGAAGTGACAGCCATCAATGATGTTGCTTGAGGAATTGACCGTGCTGGTGAACGAGAATGCGACATCGGCCGGCGCGCCACCGTTCGGCCCACCAACGAAGTTGCATCCGCTGACATGGAAGTTTGAGACGTTGGTCAGACTGAAAAAAGTCTGAGATGTGTTCGGCCCGGTGTCGCGCGTGATGTCCATACCCGAGAAGAAGCCGTCCGTCACGTTGGCCAACTGTACAAGGCCTAAGCTGGTGTTCACCTCTCCTTGCGCCACCCACAACCCAAGAAGCATTGCCCTGCCAACCGCATAGCCCGACCATTTCGTCTCGTCGGTCTGCAGCATGAGGTAGTCGGTGCCGACGACCAGCGGGGAGCTGAGATAGATGCCCTCGCAATAACCAGTCTGCAGAACCACGGCATTGCCATAATAGGCCTGCAGGCCGTGCAGTCGTGTATCGACGGAACCGTTCACCTCCACCATCGCCGACGAGGTTGAACCCGGTGCTGCGGGAGGTCCGAACCAGGAGACGTTGGCAACCTGCGTGCTCCAGCAACCGTTCAGCACGATGCCGCGCAGGAATGTCTGCGGAAACGGCGCCGTCCCGTTCGCGCCATTCGGGTAGCTGAAGAATTCTATCTCGTGGACGCTTGCCGAGACGTAGCCGAAAGATGACGTGGTCGGATAGGTTATCCTGATCCCGGCCGCTGTCTGCCCGGCTTGACTCTCCGCATAGAGCGAAAAGCCACCCAGCAGGACTTTGCTCAGTACGTTGCCCGGCGAGATGTCGAAACCGACACCGGTGTGAGCAAAATGGACGCGCGTCACGCCCCGTCCAGCTCCCTGGATGGAGACGACCTTGCCACTGATCACAATCGAATTCTGCAGCCAGTAATCGCCCGGCGGCAGGTATAGCTCACCTCCGCTCGCCGGCAGCAAGGCGATGGCCGTGTTGAAGGCAGCCGTACAATCTGGCCCTCCGCGCTGCGCACCGAAATCCAGAACGTTGACGCTGTCCGTGGCACGCTGGGCAAGCGATCGCGCAGACCCGCCGGCAGCCGTAACCACAGTTCCCAGACTGACATCGCCGGCCACGGCGGATATAACCTGTCCAGAGCTGTTGACGCTCGCGAAACCGCCGACCGGTATTTTGGAGCCAAGCACCGCGATGCTCGCCTGCGCTGCGGAGATCGTCTGTGCAAGCGTGGTCAGGCTTCCGGACACGCTGGGGTCGGTGGACGCTGCAATCACGCCGTTGGTGGCGATTGAGACGTTCGCGCCGCCACTAAACAGCGCGCGCAGGCCGGGCAACGGCAGCCGTTTCGGCGTGCCGCTGGAGTTAATGATGGCCTCGTCGCCGGCAACAAACGCCGTCTCCTGCACGAACGCGGCGTGATCGGCGCCATTGGCCAGCAAAGATGCGTTCTGCACGGCCAGCCCCAGCCCGAGTGTAAGCGCCTCCGGGCCGCCAGGACCCAACGATGCCCGTCCGAGAATGCTCGGGCTCGGCACTTCGATCGCCTGCTGCGTCCCACTCAGCAACTCGGCAACCGTCACGGCGCGTGTGATCCCGCCCTGGCTCACCGGCAGTTCGTCCTGTGCACCGGTCGCGATGGCGCTCGGTAATTGCGGTATCGTCGGCATACAAGCCTCACTTCCTGCATCAACAACCGCGTATGCCCGCATGTCGCGGGCCGAAACCGATCAGCCCGCAGCACGACTGATGGTTGCTGGCGAGCCTATTCGACGGTGATCGGGTTGTCCGTCTGGTCAGTCACGGGCGCTCCGGCCTGGTCCGTGATGTCATTGCCAAAAGGTGCAGGCGTCGCCAGCATCACCACCGGCAAGCCGATGGTGCGTGACAGCGTACGCCCGCTCTGCGTCCCGACCACGACCGTCACTGCGTAGGTCGTGCCCGCCAGGCCAGCGGTAAGCCACAGGATGGCTCTGTCGCCATCAGCGCGCGAAAACACCAGGCTGAGGTCGCCGCTGTTGCTTGGCGAAATCGCCACGTCCAGCGTGGCGATGCCATCCCTCGTATCCCCCGCCAGCGCGCGTGACAGATCGACAACATAGTCCAGCGTGTCGCCCGGATCCTTGATTGCCCAACACAACGGCGGCGGCACGGTCTGCCAGGTGCCTCTCGGGAAAGGCCCGAATCCGTCCGGCACGACGACGCGTGACGTGCTTGCCTGCCAAACAAATTGTGCCGGCGTACCCATGCAAAACTCCTACAGGCCATGATCGCTATGCAGACGCCCAGGCGAGTTGCGGCGCCCTCAGGCCTTTTCACCATTCGACAAGAACAAGCCCGGGGCCGCCTTGCCCGCCGATCCCGCCGCCAACACCGCCCGCGGCGCCGCTGCCTGGCCCGGCGCCGCTCCTGCCGGCAATCAGCCCGCCTGCGGCACCACTCACCGGCAGACCACCCGTACTGCCGTGCGAGCCACCGCCCGTGCCGCTGAGCCAATTATTGCTGCCGAAACTCAGCGCGTCGCCGCCTGTGCTGCCCGCAATGGCCAATCCGAGGCCAGAGCCCGCGCCCACTGTCGAAGCACCGAGCCCGGCCGCCCCGGACGCACCACTGGCCCCAGCAGCGCCCCCAGTAGCGGCGGCCACGCTGCCGAAACTAGAGGTCCCGCCGCCCGCGCCCGACCCTGCGCCACCGTTGCCGACAAGCACGTTGAAAGACTGCCCGGGCGTCACGCCAACGTAACCTTCGGCGTAGCCGCCGCCCGCACCGCCACCCCCCGCGCTGCCGAAACCATTTCCGCCGGCACCGCCGCCGCCCCAAATACGCAGCCGCACTGCGCTGACACCGGCGGGTGCAGTCCAAACGCCCTGCGTGGTCGGCTGGAACACCGCCATGTTGTGCGTACCAGGCGTTAGTTGCGGCAGCTTCCAGCTCACGAAGGGGGCGGTTGGAAGCGTCGTGATGTTTGCAGCCGTTATCGCCTGCTGGCCGTAAGCCACGCTCACCGCGTAGAGACCCACCCAGCCCGCATCCACCGCCGGCAGGCTCTGGCTGCCAACGGCCACGGCAGGCCCTGGCTTCACCGAAAGCTGGACTGACTGGACCCGCTCCGTCATCTGCGCAGCGCCGCCATTGCCAGGGCCGCTATACGGCTGCGCCGGATTTGCCGCATTATAGTAGGGCAGCACCGTGGCCCCCGCATCTACCTCGGACAGCGTGGCCTCGATCAGATAATTGATCACCTGTCCCGAAGCCGTCGGTGCGGTCAGCGCAAAACTGGTGCTGCCGATATTGATGCCCAGCCGCAGAAGCGAATTACCCGGCAAGGCAGGCAGCGAACCAAACGGCGTAGTGTCGATCACCCCGAACTGCGTGATGCTTCCGGCACCGATACTGATCGATAGCGAGGCCGGCGACGTCGGCGTACACACCAGCCCGTCGGCCACGGTGTTCGTGCCCAGTATCATCTGGGACAGATAGCCCAACGCGACCATCGCGTTGCGCTGCGCGTTCAGCAAGTCCGTATCGAGCGGAATGCTGCCGGGATACACGATCTGACGATCCATGCATTTTGCTCCAGAGATGTTTGCAACAGGACCCGCCAGGTCTAACCCTGTATCTGGACCCAAACAGTAGAGCCGGCTGGCAAAATGGCCGCGGCAGAAGCGTAGATGTCGCTGTCCGAGACGGGTGTTCGCACCATCGCCAGACCTCCGTAGGCCGGAACACCGCCCGTGCGGTAACCCGCAAGCTGCGCTATCCCTGCACCGTGCGGGCGACGCACTTTTAGAAAGCTCTGATAGGCGAGCCGCAAATTGCCATACCCTCCGGCCACGCCGTATCCCACGCCGCCCGCGCCATATCCGCCAGTGTCCATCGGCCGTGCCGGCTCGAAAATTGTGGCCGGCTGGCCTGTCAGCTGCGCCATCGCCGTCGTCATCGCCGTCCGCGTTCCGCGCGGGCGCAACAATTCGTAGCCGATGCGCTGTATGTAGCTCGCGTCACTTTCCGCGTTCCGTCGCAAGAACGCGACGCCGAAATAGTCCTGCGCGAAACTGTCTACAAAACCGCCAGTTGCCGTCAGCAAACGGGCCTGCGCACGCACGGCATCAATCAGAGCATAGATGGCCGACCAGGCGACGCCGAAGCCAGTCAGTACCGCGTCGGCAAGCGGGGCCGTATCGCTGAACCAGCGCGGCGGCAACACGCGCCACAGGCGGCTTACGAAATCCGCAACGTCTCCCAGCATCTCAGTTCACAACGATGCTGCTTGCGAGCAACACCCCGTTCTCCGGCGCCACGACATCTGTCGCCGCCCCGTTTATCGTGGCCGACGTGACGCTGACCACGCTCGGATCGGCGCCGTGCGCCAACGCCTCCAATTTCGAGACTGCAAGCGTCCCGGCTATCGGCAGGCTGGCGATCCATGAACCCACTGCGGCCTGAATGGCAGAGGCGACCGCCGGTTGAGTCGTCGGATTGGAAGAGTGGAAACTCATCTCGACGCTGACCTGCACCACCAGCGGCCCGGTGACGGCGTACGTGGCGCCAATAGGACGTACCGCCTCAACCGCACTGCTGGCATCGGCCAGCAGACTGTCCGGAGGCGCTCCCGTGCCGTCATCCACCACCACCCAGAAATGACCAGGCAACGCAGAACCGGTTGTGTCCTGATTCTCCAGCACTGTGTAGCGCAACCCTTGCTGCAGGGACGCGATGGCGGCGTTCACGGCCAGCGGCGTCGCCAGCGAACGGCTGTTGATGTAGAGCTGAAACCGCGCCCGCAACGCAGCGTCGCTCTCCGCGTTGACGCCTCCGGCGAAAACATCGGTATTCAACACTGTATCGATTCCAGGTATTGGCGACGTCAACAGACCAATAGCCCCTGCCTGCACATTACCCGCAGCACCGGGTGTCATGGCCTTTGCAGGAACCGTCACACCTGCGATGGACGGGGCCACCGTATAGCCTGAAATCCCGTTCCACGCCAGATTGCTGCTCTCTTGCACTACCTGGAAGCTCTGCGTTCCGTCAGTCGTACTGACCGTCGTTCCGACAAGTATCGTAGCACCCCTGCCAGGTGCGTAGCGTGAGAACGTTACATAGCCCACGCTCGCAGCGCCTGGCAGCCTTATGAGATTGAAGTCGGCCATCCAGCTGTCCAGGTCCGTCCCAGTGCTCGTGCCCGCACGGGTCAGTGTGAGCACTTGCAGAATCAGCCATTGCATCCAAAGCGCCGTCGCCGCGCACGCCTCAAGAAGCGCACGCAGAATGCTGCCGACAGACAAGTCGACCAGCTGCGTCGCACTGCCCTGCACGCCTGCCGCCATGCTTTCCAGCAGCACCGAGAATTTCTGAAGCGGAAGGATCATGTCAGACGCCTACCGAAAATGAGAGGACCTGTGTCGAGCTGCTTGCCGAGTCGACATATCTTATCTGCACATAGACGCTGCCATCCGAAGCCGACGACACGTCGATCACCGGCTCGGGTAGCCGCGCGACGGACGATTCCATGAAGATCTGGCTGCGTATCGTCGCCCGTATGGCTGCAACATTGCACGGGGTACCCACGAATTGCGCCAACCCTGCGCCATAGGCAGGGTTCCAGATGTAATCGCCCGGATTGGTCAGCAACCGGCGGAGCACGCGCTGCTGCTGCAGCGCAGTGCCAGAGACCAGTGCGATGTCGCCGATGCTGCTGGCGCCCAAATCCTGCCCCCACAACAAGGCCGCATCCTGCATGCACCTTCTCCCCTCTAATCCGTCGGTTCAGGCCCAGATGATGATGGCGGATGCACATGCACGTTGTAGTGCCCGCGCAGCTCGGCCAAGGAGCCGTGCTGATCGTAGACATTGCCGCTGACCCGGAGGTCGCCGGTATGCGTCCACGTCGCGCCGGAACTCTCGATCGAACCATCATTATGCAGTTTGAGAAAGCTGCCCGTCTTGTGTACCAGCCAGAACTCACCAACAGGCACCTGCGGCGGCTGCACCGTGTTGGACCACAACCGCCCCACCACGATGCCCTGCTCCGCATCACCCTCCTGCCACACCACCAGGACCTGATCGCCAGTGGACGGCAGACACGCCAATCCCCAGCCAGCTCCCACCCAGGCCGAGGTGACCGGCAGCCATCCGGTCAGCACCTCTTCCGGTTGTACGGACACACGCACCGTGAACGTCGCAGGGTCTACCGATTGCACCACCGCCAGGCGCGGCTGCGCCCATCCCTGATCCATTTGCGCAGCATGCGCCTTGAGGTGGTTCAAAAAGCTGTCCACGCCGGCAACCTCGCTTCCACCGTCTGCACGAAGCCGCCGCTGAACGACACCCGCCGCTCCACGCCGGTTATCGTCCAGATCCCATCGAAATCCGTGTTCGTCTCTGCAAGCACGAGGATGTCGCGCGGCTGCGTCGTCAGGTCGCCGGGCATCTCGATGCTAACGCCACGCTCATGCTGGCACATCTGCGTCAGCAGTCGTTGCGCTTCAGCCTGGGCCGCGTCGGCTGACAGATTTGGCCGTACGACCACATAGCTGCGCGGCTCTCCGTCAAACGTCGAGCTTGCCGTCTGCAACACCCCCGTCTGTCCACGGCAGTCCCAACTCTTGACGCTTACCGAAACACCTCCGCTCAGTGACATCAGACGTTCCAGCCGGACCGAGAGGCAGTCGCTGGGTGTCAGCAATAGCGTGGAAGCCGTCTGATCAGGCGGCGCGAAATACAGCGACTGGCCGTCAACCCAGACGTCGAAACCCTCGCCTTCCGCCAGCCGGATCAACAAGTCCCATTCCGTTGTGGCACGCGCATGCTGATCCAGTGTCACACGGGAGTAGGAGCTCTGGTAGTCCCGCCCGACGATCGCGGTCGTCGGCGTGACAACCGGCGTCAGCCTCCGTCTGGCTGCGAGCGTGGTCGCGATGTCGCTGGCCGTCTGATTCTCAAAACTTTCCTGCGTGCGCGCTTCGATGAAGCGTGACGTAAGATCACGCCCTTCGACATGAACTTCGCCGCGGCCGACATCGAACTCGAGCCGGTCCGCCTCGCCATAGATCAGACTGCTCCAAGCACCGCCTACGCCCGCCAGTATCTCCACAGCCAGTGTGTCGCCAACCCATGTCGTATAACCCGTGGCGGTCAGAGACGCTCGCACTCGGTAACGGTCAGCCGACAGATGATTGTTGGCCGCGACTTCAACACCGATGATCCCCGCTACCACCTGGCCGTTGACAAGCACACTGACCTGAGGCGTCCGTGCATCACTCAAAACCCCACTCCTCCTCCCGCCGACGCATCCAGATCAGGTATCTGCAAAACCGTCAGCTCTGAAAGCCATGGGTCAGATATACCGTTTAGCGCCGCTATCCTGTTCCACTGCGTCGCATCCTTGAGGTATGTCGCCGCGACGGCGAACAGTGTTTCGCTCGCAACGATCACCGTCTGCATCAGACCTGTATCCCGGACAAGTTGGTCAAGGCGCGCCCGACAAAACCCTGCGCGTTGCTAAGCTGCGCCAGGCTGCCGGAAGCAGTAACCAGCGTCGGTATGTCACTTGCCGACAGAGACTGTTCCGCGCTGGCGATTGCCGGCGCAATCGCCGCCTGAACCCGGCTTAAACCAAGCGTCACCGCTGCCACGTCGCTGGCACCTGGCAACAGGGCACCAGCCACCGACGCCTCTGCCAAGAGGCTTGACAGACCAAGAGCGCCGGACGCCGAGCCCAAATCCGCCAAAATGCTACTGACCACGTCGGGCGCATAAACAGTGGCAGACTGCGCCAGGTCGCTCAGCACCGTGCACGCGATCTTGTAGCTGATCCACCAGGGATTGCAGTAATCCAAATCGAGCTGCGTGATGACAACATTGTAGCAGAATGCGTCCCAGGCCAGCGCCAGAACCCCGCCCGCCACGCGCATCGCATCAAGCGTGCGCGCCCGGTCGCCCGCATCGGCGCCCGACAGGATGCCAGACCAGGACAGCGCCGAATCGTCGCGGCCCATCGTGTCGATCACGCGCGCGCCGCCAAGCAATTTGTGCACGGCGGCGCGCTGTGCACCCCCGAAACGCACGCTTGCCGGAACCTCGAAGCCGTCGAGATCCAGCCCGCCCAACGTCAACAGAGCCATCAGCCCCCCACCGTGGCACCAGGCAGCACCCGCCCGCGACGCGGATCAAATCCGGTCGGTCCAGCCGAAGCCCGCCCCGCCTCCTGCGTCAGAAATCGGGAAATCCAGCGGCCAACCAGCGCGCCGTCGAGATAGACATCACCCTCGGTCGGTCCTGCATTTGCCGCGGCCGGTGGGGGAGCAGCCGGTGCCTGCGCCGTCGCACCCGCTTCCGTTGCGCCCTGAGACCCCACAGGCGCTCGCTCCGGCGCGGTGGCAGGAGGCAGCGGACCCGCTGTCAGGCGTCCGGTCGCGCCAGTTGCGTCGGCTGCTCCCGGCATCGCCCAAGCCGTCCCAACCGCCGGCTCCTCAGCGCGGGCCGCTGTTCTGACAAAACCGCCGGAGTCAGGCGCCTGCAGGGCCGGCATCGCGCTGGAAGACGCATCCGCCGGGGAGATCCCCACTGTCTGCGTCGGCCCGAAGCTCAAGCTCTCCTGCGCGGGCGCAGGCGCAGGCCGCTGATCCCTGGCAGCCGCCCCAATCGCGGCCAGTGACACCGGCGCCGACACCTGCAGCACGCTTTGCTGCACTGCCGGTGTCGCTTCCGGCGCCCGAACCTCCTGTTCGCCCTGCTCTGACCGTGGCGCCAAAACAGGCGCGCCACGCACCACCGGTGCTTGCACTCTCTCGGGCCCGTCCGGCACGGCCGCTATAAGGCCTTGCCTTGGCGCCGCAGCAGACGATGCCGTGACCTCCGCCGGTGGAGCCGCCTCTCTTGCCTGCGGCCACGGTGAAGGCACGGGTTGCGCCGCTTCCACCCGCGCCACCGCCGGCGCAGCCTCCTTCACCCGCACCACCGCCGGCGCGCTCTCTTCGCGCGGCGGCAAAACGGGCTCCTTCGCCACAACCTTCTCGACCGCAGGAACCGCCCGTATCGCCGACAGCGCCGCAACTGATGCCGCACGAAGCTGCTGCACCGAAACGCCGCCCGCCTGCAGCACACGCTCGAGCTGAGCCGTGTCGCGACGCGCCTGCGCTATGCCAGCAGAGACGCCATCGCTGAGTGCAAGCGTCACGCCAATCTCGTACGCCTCGCTCATCGCAGCGCCTCCCGCAAATGACTCCGCAGCGCGCCCACAACATCGTCTTCAATCACGCGTGCGATGCCCGACAACGGCGCGCTGGGCGCCTGACCCGCCTCGCCCAGTTCCGCCGCCCGGACCGCACGCGAGCGACTGACCACCGTCACGCGCCCCTCTTCGGCACGCACCGAAAGATCCGCGTCAAGCCCGCGCACCAGCAATCCCTCGCGCAGCGCCTCAGCCAGAACGCCGCCTGCTTGCAGCAGCGCGTCACTCAAGGCTTCTTCCAACGCTGCGCCCCCCAATCGTACTCGAACCCGTCAAACCGCCCCATCACCACCACCCACGCCAGCCGCTCATCCGCAGGCAGGCTGAAAGCCACATCAAAAGGCACCCCGTTCCGAACCAGATAGAGGCAGTCGACCAGATCGGGGTGCCCGCTCAGTTTCCCTGCGCCGCACTCCCCAAAAGCGGCGCCGGCTCGCCAGCCAGTTGCGAAGCAACCGCGGCGATCCCGGTATCGCCCAGTCGCGCCACCAGCGCCTCGATTTGCCCCTCAGTCACCGGCGGAGGTACCGGAACCGTATCAATAGCCACAACGCTCGCCGCCAGCATCGCCATGCCCAGATATGGATTGTTCTGCGAAAGCACCGGCCCGATCGCCTTGAACAGCCGCAGCCGGTCTAGCGCCGTCATCCTGCGCACAACCAGCTCACGCCCATCCGCATCGCGCACCACCAGGGTCGTCGACGCGGCCGCCACGATCTGCGCGCTCGGCGAACTCATCAGATGCGCTGACGCTGGGTGGCGAAGAACTCAAGCTTCTGCTTCACCGTCGAGTCACCCTTCCAGGTTCCCGCGTTCACCAGCTTGAACACCACGCCGCTGTACTGATACGTCGATACCGACCCGTCCACCTCGGTCACGTATTGATAGACAGCACCCGCCGGCAGCGAACCCTGGGTCAGAAAAGTCTTCTCGGACACCGCGATGAAGTCGTCGACCGCACTCGTGCCGCGCTCGACCTCAAAGCTGCCCTCCCAACCTTTTGGCAGTTCCGCTCCCATCGGCACGCCGTCCAGCCTGTCCAGCCGGACCGACTGCGTCATCTGCCGGCTCTCAAATCCTGTCACATATGTAAGGTCAACGCGCCCTTGCGGCCCCATCACCACCAACTGGCAATCGCGCCCGATCGAAAACGAATTGATCGGCATTCAATGTTCCCCCGTTTCTACACCCAAAGAGAGCAAAGCGTTCTTTTCTGAAGAAAAGAAGTAAAAGACTTTTGCCCTGCGGCGGCGAGCTGCAAGCCAGCATGCGGCAGCAGCGATTGTCTAGGCCGCGCCTCCGGGCAGAACCTGCCTCTGAATGGCCACGGTCTGGCCACCCTCCACGTTGACGACGAACTTTTCGTTGATGCTCTGGAACTGCACCTGTGCATCGCTCTGCACGAAGCCCAGGTTGATCCGGCTTTGCGGGTTGTTGCTCGCATCACAGATGACCGTAAACGGCACTGACCCGTTCACGCTTCCCAGCACCCCTTGCGAATACAGCGTCTGCAGGAAACTCAACTGCGTCGACCGTACTTGGCGAAACAATCCGGCGTTGATGACCCGGCCGACAAACTGCCCCATCCCTGCCGCCAGCGTCGCCGCAACGTAGTTCGTGAGCCGCGTGTAGTTGTCCCCATTTGTCGCCGCGTTGGAAGACGTGTTATGCCCGCACCTTACGCCCCAATACTTCCCGCCAGGCTGCGGGTTGGCGATCACATCGATCCCGTTCTCGAACAGCGTCATAAGCTCGGCCGCGCTGTATGTTGAGGTCTGCCCGCTTCCGGGCAAACCAGAGCGCTGCGTCCCCACCACACTATAGAGTGGCTT
>CAHJWU010000006.1 GCA_903643085.1 Rhodospirillales bacterium | reverse complement strand
TGGACGGCGCGCTGCCGGACGCGGCGCTCGCGGCGCTGGACGAGGCGCGCGAGAACCTGCGCCGCGGCCTGGAAGACCACGCCCACGGCAAGCTGTCCGACCGCGCGCTGGCCGACAAGCTGCAGGCGCTGCGCCAGGCGCTTGACCACAGACTCGCCGAGATGGCCCGCCAGGCGCTGCAGCAGGGCGCGCTGCAGCATTTCGATCCGCAGATCCAGCATCTGTCCTCAAGCGCCATAGACCGCGCGATCGGCAAGCTGGAGCAGGCGCTGAAGGAAGGCCGCATGGATGACGCGCGTCAGGCGATGGCGCAGCTCAACCGCATGATGGACCAGTTGAAGAACGCCCACATCATGAGCCAGGAGGAGGCGCGCCAGCAGCAGCAGGCGCGCCAGAAGGGCCGCCAGCAGATGGGCGCAGTGCAGGACATGGTGCAGCGCGAGACCACCCTGCTCGACCACGCCCAGTCACGTGCCCCGCGCCCGCAGTTCCGCCTGCCGCCGATGATGCAGGATTCCGGCCGGCTGGACCTGTTCCCCTCGCAGGGCACCGAAGACCCCGGCCAGCCTTTGGGCCAGTCTTTGGGCCAAAGCTTAGGCCAGTCTCCGGACCAGCCCCCCGGCGAGCCGCCCGATCAGACGCCGCCCGCGCTGTCCCAGCAGGTGCCGCCCGACCCGTCCGCCCAACAGAAAACCCCGCCGGTGGACCAGGCCGCCGACGCCCGCACGCAGCGCGCGCTGCACCGCGCGCTGGACGCGCTGAAGCAGGGCATCGGCCAGTCCGGGCACACGCCGCCGGCCAAACTGGACGAAGCGGGCCGGGCGATGGCAGACGCGGGAGACGCGCTGGCCAGGAACGACGACCCCGCTGCGCGCGATGCCGTCGGCCGCGCGATCGCCGCCTTGCAGCAGGGTGGCCAGTCCATGGCGAAGGACCAGCAGGGCCAGGGTGGCTCCTCCGGCATGCAGCTGAGCCTGCAGCCGGGCGGCCAGCCCGGCCAGGGCACGCAGGAGGGCGAGGACGGCTCCGGCGACGGCCATCTCGGCGGCAAGCGGGACCCGTTCGGCAGGCAGGTGGATGGCAACGGCACGGCCGCCGACGATCCGGACCTGCGCGTGCCTGACGAGATGGAGCGCGGCCGCAGCCGGGCGATCCAGGAGGAGCTGCGTCGCCGCGGGGCGGACAGGGCGCGGTCGAAAGGCGAGCTGGATTACATCGACCGGCTGCTGCGGCCGTTTTAAGCAAGCAGTCCTTTTTCGAAAGGGACCAAAACCGGCCAGGCATCTCCGAAGCTGCGCGGCTACGGTGAAGCAAGGTCTTCAGTTACTTTTTCGCAAAAGAACCGCTCCCTTGCTGCGCTCGAACCCGCAAGGCCAAAAAACTTCTCCACGCAACGCTCACGTATAGTTTATGCTGGCAGCGAAACAGGTCTACCGCGAGGCAGAAGCTGGCAGATTTCCTCAGGCGCATGAGTCGGGCGGCCCTCATAGCCTATGGCGGTTGGGGCTTGCTGACGCTCCTGCTGATCGCTGGCACCCTGACCTCGCTCAGCCAGGCCGAACGCACGGGGCGCAAGGCGGTGCTGGCGCGCGCCGAAATCGGGGCGTCCGCTGTCGAGCAGACGATGCTGCGCGTCTTCGAGGCCGCGCAGACCCTGCAGACGCTGGCGCAGACGCGCGGGCGCCTGGTCGACACGGGCAACCTCGCGGGTGTCCAGGCCATCGACGAGCAACTGCATGACGACGTCTCGGCAAAGCATTCCGGCATAGAGGCGGTCAACATCTACCGACGCGGCCGGTTGGAGTGGACCAGCGACGCCGCCGGCTGGCCAGGGAGGATCGCCGGCCCGTCTGTCGGCCCGGGAGATACGCCGCCCACGCCGGCCGGCCTGCAGGTGGGCGCGCCGGTGCAGAACGCGGCCAGCGGACGCTGGTCGGTGCAGACGACGTGGCTGCTGCGCGACAGGGCGGGCGCCGAGGATGGCCAGGCGGTGATCTGGCTGGATCCCATGGCGCTCTCCGAGATGATCGCCAGGCAGAGCTCCGGACCAGGCGTGGTCAGCATGGTCCAGCGTCGCAGCGACGCGGTCATCATCGCCCGCAGCCAGCATCTCGGGCGGGCGTTGCTGGAGCGCCCGTCGGCGGCGGACCCGGCCTTCGTGCTGGCCCGGCAGGCGGCGCGCGGCCAGCTGGAGGACCGCACCGGCGGGGTGGACAGGCTGGTCGGCGTGCAGGCGCCCGAGTCCGTCCCGATCGTCGTCACGCAGAGCTTCAACACCGCTGTCGCGCTGGGCGAGTTCTTCCACCTCCGGCAGATCGTGCTGGCGGTGATGCTGGCGCTCGCCGCCGGCGCCTTTGTCGCGACCCGGCTCATCCTGTCGAACTACCTGCTGCGCGAACGCCTCGGCGAGCAGGCGCTGCGCGACCCGCTGACCGGTCTGTGCAACCGGCGCTACTTCACCGACTCGATGGCGCGCCGCTTCGTCAGCGCCCGACGCGACGGCCTGTCCGCCGCGGTACTGCTGATCGACCTGGACGGCTTCAAGCAGGTCAACGACACGCGCGGCCACCCGGTGGGCGACTCGCTGCTGCGCCAGGTGGCCGACCGGCTTCGCCTGTGCATCGGCGAGGACGACCGCGTGATGCGCCTGGGCGGCGACGAGTTCGCCATCGTGCGGCTCTGCCAGCAGCAGCGGCGCGACAGCACGTCGCTCGCCCGCTTCGTGGTCAGCGAACTGTCTAAGATGTACGAGGTGGACGGCTACCACCTCCGCATCAGCGCCAGCGTCGGCGTGGCGCTCTACCCCTCGGGCGGCGAGCAGCTGACCGACCTGCTGCGCAGCGCGGACATCGCGCTGTATTTCGTCAAGGCCGAAGGCGGCGACGCCTACCGCATCTTCGACCCGGCGATGGAGGAGACCGTGCGCACCCGCCGCGCGCTCGAAATCGACCTGCGCGGGGCATTGGCCGCCAGCCAGCTCGAAGTCTACTACCAGCCGCTGGTGCAACTGGAGCCACGCCGCGTCAGCGGGTTCGAGGCCCTGCTGCGCTGGCACCACCCGGTGCTGGGCCTGGTGATGCCCGGCCGCTTCATTCCGATCGCCGAGGAGACCGGGCTGATCGCGCCCATCGGCGAATGGGTGCTGCGCCAGGCCTGCCAGGAAGCCACACGCTGGCCGGCCAACACGCGCATCGCGGTCAACCTCTCGCCGGTGCAGTTCGAACGGTCCGACATCATCTCCATCGTGGCCAGCGCCCTGCGCGACACGCGGCTGCCGCCTGGCCGGCTCGAGCTGGAGATCACCGAGGGCGTGGTGATGCGCGACATTGGCGACGTGCTGGCCACCATGCGGCGCCTGCAGGCGCTGGGCGTCAGGCTGGCTCTGGACGATTTCGGCACCGGCTACTCGTCACTGAGCTACCTGCGCAGCTTCCCGTTCGACAAGGTGAAGATCGACGCGAGCTTCCTCGCCGACCTGCACGGCGACGGCGGCACCATCATACGCGCCGTGCTGGGCCTGTGCGGCCATCTGGAACTCGACACGCTGGTGGAGGGCGTGGAGACCGAGGAGCAGCTTCACTGGCTGCGCGTGGAGGGGTGCACGGAAGTGCAGGGGCACCTGTTCAGCCCGCCGCGGCCGGCCCAGGGCGTGGCGGAGATCATCGCCAACGTGGCGGCGCGTATTCCGGCCATGGCCGGGGCGCGGGGATACGCCACGCAGTAGGGCGGGGCGGTAGGGCGGGGCAGGCCCTTCTCGCAGAGAAGCTAAACATTCAGTCCTCATCGTCAGGAGAGGACCGCCTGCTTCGGGTCACCAGAGCGGCTTCTGGCCACCCTTGCCGGTCTTCGCGGCCATGTCCGCGCTCCAGGCATGCGGAAGTCTGTCCTGCCTCTTGCGCGCGATGTCCGTGCGAAAATACCAGTAATTGGCGAACAGCCAGAGCACCAGGCCAAGACCCGCCAGCAGCAATCCCTGATGTTCGAACACCCAGAACCTCGCGTAAATCATCCAGGTCTCTCAAAGCTGTTATCGAGCCGAAACAGGCAGGCCGGGCAGGATGGACGGCAAAATGACCCAGCTTCAGCCAGGTGGCAAGATCGGGCAGGTGGCAAGATAAGCCAGGTGGCGAGGTTTGTCGTATCGTTGCGGATACCTGGGAAGTTTGCTAGCGTTCCGCCGTAGCGGCAAGCCGGACTTCGGGGCGGGTCCACGCGCCCAGGGGCACGCGGGCAGCAACGCCGTCCCAACTCTCCAATGATCCCGGCACCGCGCAGGGAGACGAGAGACATGAGCAGCGGGACTGTCAAATGGTTCAACCCCACCAAGGGATACGGCTTCATCGAGCCCGAAACCGGAGGCAAGGACATCTTCGTCCACATCAGCGCCGTGCAGAAGGCCGGCCTGCGCAATCTCAATGAGGGACAGCGCGTGGGCTTCGAAGTGGAGCAGCAGCAGAACGGGCGCGCGGCCGCGGTCAACATCTCCCAACAGGCCTGAGCGCCGGCCAGGGGCGCTCGGCGGATAGTGACGCACGCACGCCGATGGGCTACGCGCTGCGGGTGACCAAGCTCGATGCAGATGCGGTGCGGACCGCCTACCGCCGACAGGCGGCCTTCTATGACGCCGCCTTCGGCAGCATCTCAAGGCCGGCGCGCATGCGGGCGCTCGCCTTCATCAACAGCCAGTCCGGCCGGCGCGTGCTCGAAGTGGGCGTGGGCACCGGGCTGGCCCTGCCGCTCTATGACCGCAGCAAGCGCGTGACCGGCATCGACCTGTCCGCGGAGATGCTGGAGCGCGCCCGCGCCCGCGTGCAGGCCGAGTCGCTCACCCATGTGGAGGCGCTGCTTGAGCAGGATGCCGAAGCCACCAGCTTCCCCGATGCGAGCTTCGACATCGCCGCCAGCATGTTCGTGGCCTCCGTGGTGCCGCACCCCCGCCTGCTGCTGGCCGAACTGCGACGCATCGTGCGACCGGGCGGCCACATCCTGTTCGTCAACCATTTCGTGGCCGCCGGCGGCCCGCGGCGCCTGGTGGAAAAGGCCATGGCCCCGCTGTCGCACGCGCTGGGCTGGCACCCCGATTTCGCGCCGCAGGACCTGTTCGGGCCGGAGATCCCGGCCGACGCGGTGTTCGAGGCGGTGCCGCCGGGCGGGCTGTTCACACTCTTGCGGCTGCCCAGGCGCTAGGCTGGGCAAGCAGGGCCATTCGAAGCAGGGCTTGCCTGCCTTGCTGCTGCCTTGCTGCCGCCTTGCGTCGCCAAATCCGGCGCCGCACCTTGATCTGTACCAGACGCTCCGATATCCGATGAAGAACCGGCCATGCCCGGCCCAAGACCAGACGGGACCCGACCACCGATGAACCTCACAGCCAGGCGCCGCGCCGCCTTTCTGGCCGCCGCTTTCCTTGGGTTTGCCGCCCTCGCGCTGCTGGCCCATCCGGCGGCGGCGCAGACGCCGGCGCCCTGGCAGACGGGCATGCAGCAGGCTCACAGCCCGGTCGAGGAGGGCATCCAGTCGCTCAACCTCCTGGTCACCTACATCATCATTGCCATCACCATCTTCGTCGCTGGCCTGCTGGCTTACGTGACGTTCCGCTACAGCGCCAAGCGCAACCCGGTCGCCGGCAAGCTCAGTCATCACTCGCTGCTGGAAGTGGCCTGGACGGCGATCCCCGTGCTCATCCTGGTGGTGATCGCCATCCCGTCCTTCCGCCTGATCTATTTCGAGGACCGTACGCACGATCCCTACATGACGGTGAAGGTGACCGGCCACCAATGGTACTGGGAATACACCTACCCGGACACCAAAGGCCTGCATTACGACAGCTACATGGTGCATGACGAAGACCTCAGCCCGGAGCAGAAGGCGGCCCACCTGCGTCACCTCGCCGTGGACAACCAGCTCGTGCTGCCCGCCGGAAAGGACATACGCATACTCACCACCAGCGGCGACGTGATACACAGCTTCTTCATCCCCAGCCTGGGCGTGCAGCGCTACGCCATCCCCGGCCGCACGATCGAGACCTGGGTGAATGTGGACAAGCCGGGTGACTATTACGGCGAGTGCAACCAGATATGCGGCACCAACCACAGCGTGATGCCGATCAGCATCCACGCTGTCAGCCTGGATGATTTCAAGACCTGGCTCGCCCAGGCGCCCGCCAAGTTCAACAACGCCAGCCTCGAGGGTGACCGCAACACCCGCCTCGCCTCGGCGTCGGAGCATTAAGATGTCCGCCACGACACATGACACGCATCACGGCCACGAGGCCCACCACGAGCCGACCTTCGCGCAGCGCTGGCTGTTCAGCACCAACCACAAGGACATCGGCACCCTCTATCTGATCTTCGCGGTGATCGCGGGGCTCACCGGCGGCGTGCTGTCCATCATCATGCGAGCTCAGCTCGCCCACCCCGGCAACACCATCGTCACCAGCGGCCAGGAGTGGAACACCATCGTCACGGCCCACGGCCTGATCATGATCTTCTTCACCGTCATGCCGGCGCTGATCGGCGGTTTCGGCAACTGGTTCATCCCGCTGATGATCGGCGCGCCGGACATGGCGTTCCCCCGCCTGAACAACATCAGCTTCTGGCTGCTGGTCCCGGCTTTCGCGCTGATCGTCACCGGCCTGCTGATGGGCGAGAGCGGTTCCGGCTGGACGCTGTACCCGCCGCTGTCGAACGCCACCTACGAATCCGGCCCGGGCATGGACTTCACGCTGTTCGCGCTGCACCTGGCCGGCGTGTCCTCGCTGCTCGGCGCGCTGAACTTCATCACCACCATCTTCAACATGCGCACCCCCGGCATGACGCTGCACAAGATGCCGCTGTTCATCTGGGCGATGCTGGTCACTGCCTTCCTGCTGCTGCTCAGCCTGCCCGTCCTGGCCGGTGCGATTACCATGCTGATCTTCGACCGTAACTTCGGCACCAGCTTCTTCGACCCCCAGGGCGGCGGCGATCCGGTCCTGTGGCAGCATCTGTTCTGGTTCTTCGGCCACCCCGAAGTCTACATCATGATCCTGCCCGGCTTCGGCATCATCAGCCACGTGATCAGCACGTTCAGCAAGAAGCCGGTGTTCGGTTATCTCGGCATGGCCTACGCCATGGTCGCGATCGGCGTGGTCGGCTTCGTGGTGTGGGCGCACCACATGTTCGTCTCCGGCATGTCGGTCGACACACGCGCCTACTTCATGGCGGCCACGATGATCATCGCGGTCCCCACCGGCATCAAGATCTTCAGCTGGATCGCCACCATGTGGGGCGGCTCCATAGAGCTGAAGACGCCCATGCTCTGGGCCATCGGCTTCATTTTCCTGTTCACCGTCGGCGGCGTGACCGGCGTGGTGCTGTCCAACGCCGGCCTCGACCAGATCCTGCACAATACCTATTACGTGGTCGCCCATTTCCATTACGTTCTCTCACTGGGCGCGGTGTTCTCCATCTTCGCCGGCTGGTATTACTGGATAGGCAAGATGAGCGGCCACCAGTATCCCGAGTTCTGGGGCAAGGTGCATTTCTGGGTGACGTTCATCGGCGTGAACCTGACCTTCTTCCCGATGCACTTCCTGGGCGCCGCCGGCATGCCGCGCCGCTACCCGGACTACCCTGACGCGTTTGCCGGCTGGAACTACGTGGCCTCCATCGGCTCCTATGTCGGCGCGCTGTCGGTGCTGATCTTCCTCTACGTGGTGTTCCGCACCTTCACCTCGAAGGTGGCCGTGGCGGACAACTACTGGGGCGAGGGTGCCACCACGCTAGAGTGGACTGTCAGCTCGCCGCCGCCGTTCCACACCTTTGAAGAACTGCCGCGGTTCAGGTGATGAACGCCCTGGTGTCGAACGTCGCGAGCCTGGAGAGGGGGGAGCAATCCCCCCTTTCTCTTGGTGCGGCCCGTCTTGAGGCGACCGGCGGCGCCGAATGGCGGGACTGGCTGGCGCTCCTCAAGCCGCGCGTGGTCAGCCTGGTGGTGTTCACCGGCTGGATCGGGCTGTTCCTCGCACCGGGCCACTTGCACCCCGTGCTCGCCTTCACCGCAATCCTCTGCGTCGCCGTGGGGGCGGGGGCCGCCGGCGCCCTGAACATGTGGTGGGAGCGTGACATAGACGGGCTGATGCACCGCACCCGCCACCGGCCGATCCCCGCCGGCCGCATAGAACCGCAAGCGGCGCTGAGCTTCGGCGTCGCCCTCTCGGTGGGCTCGGTGCTCCTGCTATGGCTCGCCACCAACGCAGCAGCGGCCAGCCTGCTCGCGCTGTCAATCGGCTTTTACGTGGTCATCTACACCATGTGGCTGAAGCGGCGTACGCCGCAGAACATCGTCATCGGTGGTGCCGCCGGCGCCTTCCCCGCCCTCATCGGCTGGGCCGCGGTCACCGGCAGCGTCGGCGTGCTGCCCCTGCTGCTGTTCGGCATCGTGTTCCTCTGGACGCCGCCGCATTTCTGGGCCCTGTCGCTCTACGCCTGCAAGGATTACGGCCGAGCCGGCGTGCCAATGCTCCCCGTGGTGGCCGGCGCGCGCGAGACCAGGCGCCAGATCTTCGGCTACACCCTGGCGCTCTCCGGCGTATCGGTGCTGCCCTGGTGGCTCGGCTACACCGGCGCGCTGTACGGCATTTCCGCGGGCGTGCTCAGCCTGGGCTTCGTGGCGTTCGCCTGGCGCGTGCTGCGCGACAGGCAGGACGCGGCCGGCGTCAGCCTGACCGACGACAGGCCGGCCAGGCTGACGTTCCGCTACTCGCTCGCCTATCTGGCCCTGATCTTCGTGGCCATCGCCGCCGACAAGATGGTCCGCGGTCTGTGAGCGACGAGTTTCCGCCGCGGCCGACGCCCGTCCAGGCCGCCGAGATGGTCCGCCGGCAGCGTGGACGCAACATGGCGCTGCTCGTCGTGCTCGGCAGCCTGGCGATCCTGTTTTTTGCGATTACGCTCGTGAAGCTGGGGCATCTGGGGTAGCAAGGCGGGCGGTTTTCTTTGAAAGACGCTTGCCCATGGTGCCCGCACGACGGGCAGCGCCGGGCGGACCTCGGCATCAGGCAAGGGGACAAACGTTTTTGCTTCGCTTAAAAAAGCAGGCCTTTCTTCCCGACCCACGCGTGCCGCATTGCGAAATCACCCAACCACCGGCACAACACTCACGCCAGCGCACGGATAGAAACCGATGGATACGATAACCGCCTCCCACCCGAGCACCATCGGTGCCTCCTCCGGCATGAAGCAGCCCTACCACCTGGTCAATCCGAGCCCGTGGCCGATCGTCGGCGCGTTCGGCGGCGGCCTGCTGCTGACCGGCGTGGTGCTCGCCGCCCATTACGGGAACTACATCGCGCTGGGCCTGGGCGCGGCGATGGTGCTGCTGACCGTGACGATGTGGTGGCGCGACGTGCTGACGGAGAGCAGCACTCCGGGGCTGCACTCGCCCGTGGTGCGGCTCGGCCTGCGCTACGGCATGACGCTGTTCATCGCCTCCGAGGTGATGTTCTTCGTCGGCTTCTTTTGGGCCTTCTTCCACTTCTGGCTCTATCCGGAGCACGTGCTGGGCACGTCCACCCCGATGTGGCCACCGGCCGGCATACACACGTTTGACGCTTTCCGGATCCCGCTGCTCAACACCATGATCCTGCTTCTCTCCGGCTGCACGGTCACCTGGGCGCATCACAGCCTGATCGAGAACAACAGGCGCGGGCTGATCATGGCGCTCGGCATCTCCATACTGCTCGGCCTCAGCTTCAGCTGCCTGCAGGCGGTGGAGTACTCCGAGGCACCGTTCCACTTCGCCGGCGGCGGCATCTACCCGTCGGTGTTCTTCCTGGCCACCGGCTTCCACGGCTTCCATGTCATCGTCGGCACCACCTTCCTCGGCATCTGCTGGCTGCGCGCCAAGGCGGGCGGCTTCACACCGACGCAGCACTTCGGCTTCGAGGCCGCCGCCTGGTACTGGCACTTCGTCGACGTGGTCTGGTTGTTCCTGTTCTTCTTCGTCTACGTGCTGGGCGCGGGTGTCCCGGCGGTCGAGTGAGCGACGCCGAACCCGCCATCGAACCTGGCATCGCCAAAGCGACGCTGTCCTGCCGCTGCCCGCGCTGCGGCAAGGGTCACCTGTTCGCGGGCCTGCTCACCACCCGGCCGGCCTGCGAAGTGTGCGGTCTGGATCTCTCCGGCGCCGACACCGGGGACGCTTTCGCCGTCCCCATCCTGATCGTGCTCGGCGCCATCGTCGTGGGCGCCGCGTTCTGGGTGGATCGGCGTTTCTCGCCGCATTTGTGGGTGCATGCTGTCATCTGGCCGCCGGTGACCTGCATCCTGGCCGTGGTGATGACGCGCTACATCAAGAGCTTCTTCACCGTGCAGCAATACCACACGCGCCGGGAAGAGATGGGCTTGTGACCCTCACCGCGCCGCGGGCAAGGCAGGCCAGCCGGGCACCGGTCGCAGGCGCCGCGTTGGCCACGGTCATCGCCCTCGCCATCCTGATCGCCCTCGGCGTCTGGCAGCTCAGGCGCCTGGCCTGGAAGGAAGCGCTGCTGGCGCAGGTCGACGCGGCCGAGACCGCGCCGCCGCAGCCGCTGGCCAGCGCCACGCCGCCGCTGTTCACCCGGGTGACCGCACGCGGCACGCTCGCCGGCGCACCCACCGCGCTGTACGGCGTGGACGTGCAGAACGACCATCTCGGCGCGCAGCTCGTCGAGCGCCTGGACCGCAAGGACGCGCCGCCGCTCATCGTGGTGCTCGGCTGGGTGCCGACCGACGCGCCCCATGCCGCCACGGTCTCCGGCCCGGTCACGATCACCGGCTACGTGCGTCAGCCCGAACAGCCCAACTGGCTCTCCGCAACTGACGACCCCGCCGGCCGGCACTTCTACACGCTGAACCCGAGTACGATCGGTGCCGCCCTCGGCGCGCCGGCAGCCCCCCCGTTCGTGCTGGTGGCGCTGGGCAAGCCAGGCGCGTGGGGCCAGCCCGTGCCCGCCTCGGCACTGCCCAGACCGATCAACAACCACCTGAATTACGCGCTCACCTGGTTTGGCCTGGCGGCCTCGCTCGCCGGCGTGTTCAGCGTCTGGGCGCGCCGGCGCGTATAAGTCAGGGATGACGACGGCTGTCGTTCGCGTGACACATAGAAAGCAAGCAGTCCTTTTTTGAAAAGGACCAAAAAACTTTTGCTCCCCCGCTGTTGCGTCGTCCGGATGCCTGTTTAGGCATCGCGCTGCTGAACCGACGCAGGGACAAAAGTTTTTTGCTTCTTTTTTTCAAAAAAGAAGGCCTTTCTTTCTCGATCAAATGTCCAACAGTGCTCTAAGCGGCCGGAATGTTCTGGCCGATGCGCCAGAGTACGCCTGTGGGATCGAGGACCACGAAATCGCGCATGCCCCAGGGCTTGTCGGACGGCGCTTCGAATCGCGTGCCGTATTTGCCCGGCAGGTCCAGCGCCTGCAGACGCTCCCACCACCCGTCCACATCCTCCACAAGCAGGCTCATCATGAAGTTGCCCGCATGCTCCTGGACGTAGAAGTTCTGCAGCAGGAAGGCGGCGCTGTCGCAACGGATGTGGGCCAGGTCTGCCGAAGACCAGGCGATGGTAAAGCCGATCTCCTCGTAGAAGCGCAGGGACACCGCAAAGTCGCGTGCCGGGACGAAGGCCTTGATCTCGATGCAATGCATGGGCGCGTAGTCTTGCAGGTGGCAGGAGAGAAAAGGCTTTCTTTCTTGAAAAAAGAAGAAAAAACGTCCGGCGCCTGGGTCCTGCACAGCCGCCCGTTCCCATCCTGCCAGGACGCGCATCCGCAGAATGACGCAAATCACCATGCAGGCGCGGAGACAAAAGTTTTTTGCTTCTTTTTTGCAAAAAAGAAGGCCTTGCTTCCTTCCACACGCCAGGAGTCGCTCCAAGCATGCGCCAAGCTCTCGCCGCCCTACTATTCGCCGCGTGCGCATACCCCGCCTGGGCTGAACCACCCGACCCGTATCTCTGGCTGGAACAGGTTGAGAGTCCGCGCGCGCTCGCCTGGGTGCGCGCCGAAAACGAGCGCACCCTCAAACCGCTGCTGACCAACCCGCACTACCAGCCATTCCTGGACCAGGCGCTGGCCCTGGCGCAGGCGACCGACCGCATACCCACGCCCGAGTTCCTTGGCGGGCAGATCACCAACCTCTGGCAGGACGCGGCTCACGTGCAGGGCATCTGGCGCCGCACCAGCGTGGAGGACTACCGCGCGGCCGCGCCGCACTGGCAGACGGTGATCGACGTGGACGCGCTCGGCCGCGCCGAACACCACGTCTGGGTCTGGAAGGCCGACACCTGCGACCATCCCGGCGACACGCGCTGCCTGATCAGCCTGTCGGAGGGCGGCGAGGACGCGGTCACCACCCGCGAGTTCGACCTGGCGAGCGGCGCCTTTGTGCCGGGCGGTTTCCTGATCCCGCATGCCAAGCAGGTAGCCGACTGGGAAAACGCGGACACCCTTCTGGTCGGCACCGACTGGGGACCGGGCAGCATGACGGAGTCGGGCTACCCCTTCGTCATCAAGCGCCTGCGCCGCGGGCAGAGACTCGCCCAGGCAGGCGAGGTGTTCCGCGGCACGAAGCAGGACGTGGCGGTGCAGGTCAGCACCTTCACGGACGGGCAGGGACACCGTGCGGTGATCCTGCAACGCGGGCTGGACTTCTTCCACGACGAGTTCGAGCTGGTCTCGGCGGCCACGGTGACGAAGCTCGCTTTGCCTGAGAAGGCCGAGATCGAGGGGCTGGTGCACAATCTGCTCGTGGTAAAGCTGAACGAGGACATGGGCCCGCTTCATGCCGGCAGCCTGGTGGAACTCGACATGGCCCGTCCGGCGGCACCGCCCGCGCTGGTCTGGGCGCCCGGCGCGCGCCAGTCGGTTGACGAGGTCGCGGTGAGCGCGAACACCGTCGTGGCCTCCATACTCGACAACGTTCGTGGCCGCGCCATGGTGTTCACGCAGGCGCCCGGCGGCTGGGCATCGCACACGCTCAGCCTGCCGGACAACGCGGCCGTCAGCGTGGTCACGACCACGCCGCGCAACGACCAGGTGATGCTGCAGGTGACCAGTTTCCTGCAGCCGAACACGCTGTATCTGGCGGACGCGGCGACACAGGCGCCGCCGGTGCTGGTGAAATCCTTGCCGGCGAAGTTCGACGCCGCGCGCGACGTGGCCGAACAGTTCGAGGCGACCTCCTCCGACGGTACGAAGATCCCCTATTTCGTGGTGCATCCGAAGGACATGAAGCTGGACGGCAGCAACCCGACCCTGCTGTACGCGTATGGCGGCTTCCAGGTCAGCGAGACGCCGACCTACAGCGCCGGCCTGGGCAAACTGTGGCTGGAGCGCGGCGGCGTCTACGTGCTGGCGAACATACGCGGCGGCGGCGAGTTCGGCCCGGCCTGGCATGAGGCCGGCCTGAAGACGCACCGGCAGCGCATCTACGACGATTTCGCCAGCGTGGCGCAGGATCTGATCGCGCGCCGCATCACCACGCCACGGCACCTCGGCATACGCGGCGGCTCGAACGGCGGGCTGCTCATGGGCGTGGAGTTCGAGCAGCATCCGGACCTGTGGAACGCTGTGATCATCGACGTTCCGCTGCTCGACATGCTGCGTTTCGAACAGATCGCCGCCGGCGCCAGCTGGGTCGGCGAGTACGGCACCGTATCGAAGCCCGACGAGCGCAAGTTCCTCGCCACCATCTCGCCTTACGCGAACCTGCGTGCGGGCGTGCGTTACCCCGTGCCGTTCATTTTCACCACCACGCGCGATGACCGCGTGGGCCCCGTACACGCGCGCAAGTTCGCGGCCAAGATGCAGGAGCTGGAACTGCCGTTCTACTACCACGAGTCGATTGAGGGCGGGCATGCGGCGGGCGCCAATCTGCGCGAAGCGGCGGAGGAGCAGGCGCTCGAGATGACGTATCTGACGCAGGCTCTGATGCAGTAAGAACGCAGGGCCTTCCTTGGAAAGCCGCGAGCCAGTCCTGCCTGCCGGCGGATACCCGGCGCGCGTCAGACGCCTGTTGTCACGCCGCCGCGCGTAGCTGCGAGACGAAACGCTCCACTTCGCCCGTCACCAGCTCCGCCTGGCCGGTAACCTCGCCGGCATTGCCGAGCACCTGTGTGACGGCGGCGCCGGCGTCCTGTGCGGCCTGGCTGACGCCGGCGATGTTCGTGGTCACCTCCTGCGTGCTCAGCGCAACCTGCTGCACGTTGCGTGCGATCTCCGCGGTCGCCGCGCCTTGCTCCTCGACCGCTGCCGCGATCGCCGCTGCGATACCGCTCACTTCCTCGATCGTGTTGGTGATGCTGCGTATGGCATCCACCGCGTCGCTGGTGGCAGCCTGCACCTGGGCAATCTGCGCGCCGATCTCCTCCGTTGCGCGCGCGGTCTGCTGCGCCAGGCTTTTCACCTCGCTGGCGACGACGGCAAAGCCGCGGCCCGCCTCGCCGGCACGCGCCGCCTCTATGGTGGCGTTGAGTGCAAGCAGGTTCGTCTGTCCTGCGATGTTGGTGATCAGGTCGACAACCTGGCCGATCTTGTCGGCGCCGTCCGACAGGGCGCGCACGATGCCGTCCGTACGGCGCGCCTCATCGACCGCGCGCCGCGTTATTTGCGTGCTCTGCGTCACCTGGTGGCTGATTTCATGTATCGAGGACGTCAGCTGGTCGGCGGAGACCGCCACCGTCTGCACGCTGGTGCTCGCCTCCTCCGCGGCGGCGGCAACCGTCGCGGCCTGGCCGGTGGTGCTGTCCGCAGTGGCCGACATCGACCTTGCTGTGCCATGCAGGGCGCGGCTGGAATGCTCCAGCGTCGTCACGAGTTGGCCGATACGTGTCTGGAAGGCCTGCGCCATGGCGCCGAGGTCCGCCGTCTGCGTGGCCCGTGTCTCGGAAAAATAGCCTTCCACCACAAGCTCCATGTCCAGCATGATGGCGCTGTTGATCGCGTGGATCAGGTTGCGCGTACGCTGGCGGCCCGCGCCGGTCTGCCAACGCCTGGTTCGGGCGACAAGCACGTGTTCGCACAGCATGTCCGCTATCAGCGCGTAGGCGCCGGTGAAGAAGCGCGGCTCCAGCCCCATGCGGTGGTGGACCGAGCCGATGCGCGAGGCAGATGCGAGGTAGCCATCATCGAAGCGGCCGCTGAACAGCCGGCCCCAATGCGCCTGCTGGGCGGTCAGCGTACGCTCCATCACGTCGGCACCGGTCAGCACGGCAAGCAGTTCGGGCCAGTTCCGCAGATGCGCGGCAAACGCCTCGCGCATCGCGGGAAGCATCGGGGTCAATACAGGCGTGAACGCCGCGAGCGCCTGCTGCGCGGTCTCGTCTATGCGGAGAAAGCGAAGCCTCTGGCCCATATCCGGTCTGGCAGACACGCAACAACCCCTTGCCTTCGGTTTGGGAGTGCAGGCTACATCCTTCACGTGAACATCAGGTTAGCGCGGCGGGGACCGTGCGCCGCACGGCCGCCAGATAGTGCAGCCGCCTTGCATCTGCAGCAGCCGGCAGCTCTGAACGAACCGAGGCGACCGAACCTACGCCGGGACGAAACTCTTTTTGCTGTCTTGCAGGAGGATGTTCTTGCAAGGAGAGATCCTGGCAAGAAGGCGTTTGCTGCTTGTATGAGGAATGACCTCAAGCCGCTCCGTTCGGGAACGGATCGCTACCTACAATCGCGCTCATGGCTGAAATTTTGAAACGAAACCGCGCGGCCCGCCTTGGTGAAGGAGGACGCAGGCCCATGCGCCCTGACAAAACCGTGAGAGCAAGTCGGCTTGTGACGGGACAACTTCGCACCGCGTCAATCATTAGGAGTGCTCTTATCTGGAGTGTAGTGGATGTCCATCGACTGGCTTGACGACATTCAGTCCAGAAACACCCCGAAGCATGTTCTCATCTGTTTCTCCCACCTGCGCTGGGATTTCGTTTTTCAACGCCCGCAACATCTGCTGACACGCGCCGCCGCGCACTACACCGTGGTGTATTTCGAGGAGCCCGTCTTCGAGGGCGCCGGTCCCCAAACCCCTCGGCTGGCGGTTCGCATGGCGGGCCACGGCATACTGATCGCCACCCCGGTGCTTCCCGCCGACCTCGATGCGGTCGCCGTGGATCAGGCCCAGCAGGTCCTTCTGGACAGGTTTCTGATCACGTTGAACCTGCCGGTTGACGTCATGTGGTTCTACACGCCGATGGCCTACGGCTTTTGCGGCCACGTGCAGGCGCAAACCATAATCTATGATTGCATGGACGAGCTGACCCTCTTCAAGGGAGCGTCGCCGCGACTGAAATTGCTGGAACGGCGCCTGCTCAGGCGCGCAGACCTGGTGTTCTGCGGTGGCAACAGCCTCTACCAGGCTAAACGGCAGCTGCACGGTCAGACCTACCTCTTCGCGTCGAGCGTCGATGCGCCGCATTTCGAAAGGGCCAGGAATCATCTCCTGGCAGAACCTTGCGACGAAGCCGGGCTGGCGAGGCCGCGTATCGGCTATTTCGGGGTGATAGACGAGCGCATGGATTATGCGCTGCTCGATGCGGTGGCCGCCTCTCGCCCGGACTGGTCCTTCGTCATGCTCGGTCCGCTTGCCAAGGTGGAGCAGGCGGACCTGCCACAACGCGCAAACCTGCACTGGCTCGGCAGCAGGCTCTACGAGCAGTTGCCAGGCTATCTCTGCAGTTGGGACGTGGGAATGATGCCGTTCGCACGCAACGAAGCCACGAGGTTCATCAGCCCGACAAAAACACCGGAGTACCTCGCAGCCGGCGTGCCGGTGGTCTCGACTTCCATCGCCGACGTTGTGACCGATTGGGGCGATGACGGACTGGTCGAAATC
The DNA here is from genome assembly GCA_903643085.1 of Rhodospirillales bacterium. Classification (GTDB taxonomy): domain Bacteria; phylum Pseudomonadota; class Alphaproteobacteria; order Acetobacterales; family Acetobacteraceae; genus BOG-908. The sequence goes on along the minus strand of CAHJWU010000006.1, from coordinate 12,717 downwards.
GCCGACCATGCCGAAGGTTTCGTCGCGGCGATCGAGCGGCTGCTCGCCGCGCCGAAATCCGCCTGGCTGGCCGAAGTGGACAGGAAGCTCGCCGGTGTCTCGTGGGATGCGACCTGGGCGAAGATGCAGGTCCTGATACGCAATTCCGGGCTCAAATCGATGACAGAGACGCCGGCCCATGCCCAGTAAACCGGGCGTGTTCGCCCCAGCGCGACCTGGCCTGGAGGTCTGGGCGGGCGCGGAATGCAGCGTCGTGCGGGTGGGCGACGCCTGGCGGGACCAGGTGCATGAGACGGGATATCACGACCATGTCCGCAACGACATCAGGATGGCCGCGGGCCTCGGTGTGCGCCGGTTGCGCGTGCCGTTCCTCTGGGAGCGCGTAGCGGCGGGCCAGGGCGCCACCAGTGACTGGTCCTGGCATGACAGGCAGATGGACCAGCTCCGAAAATCCGGCATCGCGGCGATCGGCGGCCTGATACATCACGGCGCGGGCCCAGTGGCGCATTCAATGTTCGAGCCGGGCTTCATCGAAGGCCTGGCTGCCCACGCCTACGAGACGGCCGTGCGGTATCCCGACATAGGCATGTGGACGCCTGTCAACGAACCCCTGACCACGGCGAGGTTCTCCTGCCTTTACGGCCACTGGCACCCCCATCTTCGGGACGAGCGGGCCTTCCTTCACGCCGTCGTCATCCAGTCGGCCGCCATACTGGCCGCCATGCGCGCCATACGCAGAGCCTCCCCGCAGGCGCGTTTCCTGCACACCGAAGATTTGGGCAAGGTGTTTTCCACGCCGGCAATGTCACCCCAGGCACAGTACGAGAACGAACGCCGGTGGCTCAGCCTCGATCTCCTGTGCGGTCGCGTCGACGCGCATCACCCGTGGTGGAAGCGGCTACTGGACCACGGTATCCTGCAATCGCATCTCGACCAGCTCGCGAGCGGGGAGGCCGCCCCTGACCTCATCGGAATAAACCACTACGTCACCAGCGACCGTTTTCTCGACGAGCGATTGCATCTGTACGCGCCCAGCCTGCACGGCGGAAACGGTCAGGCTGCGTATGTGGACACCGAAGCGGTGCGGGCCGGCATCTCCGAAGCAGAGATCGGCTGGCGCCCCCGCCTGCGCGAGGCGTGGTCGCGCTACGGCGTGCCGCTGGTGTTAAGCGAGGTGCATCTCGGTTGCGACGATCCGGCCGAGCAGGTGCGCTGGCTGATGGAGGCCTGGGACGCGGCCCAGGATCTGCGCCTCGAGAATGTAGACATACGCGCGATGACGGTGTGGGCGCTGTTCGGCCTGGTGGACTGGAACAGCATGTTGCGCAATCGTGACGGGCACTACGAGCGTGGCGTGTTCGACAGGCGGACGGACCACGGCTCGACCCTCCTGGCCGATGCGGTAAGCGCGTTGGCACGCGACGGCGCATTCGATGATCACCGGCTGATCACACCCGGCTGGTGGCGCCGCCAGGAACGCATGCTCCCGGCTTACGCGAACTCGTAAGCCGGCGGCTTTCCCAAGAGGATTGCTTCGCAGACTTCCAGTGCAGCAACGGCCCACTTTGGGATTGACTCTTGGGCGAGCAAGCAAGGCCTTCTTTTTTGAAAAAAAGAAGCAAAAAACTTTTGATCCCTGCGCCGGCTGAGCTGCCTCATCTTATCCGGAAACGCGCGGACGCCGCAGATGCGAGGAGAGTAGAAGTTATTTGGTCCTTTTTTTCAAAAAAGGACTGCTTGCTTCCTTACGTGCCGTTCTCACTCGTCTGACACCGGACGGCCTAATAACTGCCTATCAGGATACCGCAGGCCAGCACCAGCGCGCCGCCGAACAGCACCTGGAATGCTGCGGTGGCGAAATGGCTGTCCATGTAGCGCCAACGTATCCAGGAGATCACGGCAAGCTCCATGGCCGCCACCGCGCAGGCGGCGTACGTCGCCGTCCAGAACGCCGGGATAAGATACGGCAGCGTGTGGCCGATGCCGCCGAGCATGGTCATCAGGCCGCAGATCAGGCCGCGCAGAAGGGGCGTGCCGCGGCCGGAAATCTTGCCGTCGTCGCTGAGTGCCTCCGCAAAGCCCATCGAAATGCCCGCGCCCAAGCTGGCCGCCAGGCCGACCACGAACGCGTTCGAACTCTGGTGCGTGGCAAACGCCGCGGCAAACACCGGCGCCAGGGTGGAGACGGAACCGTCCATGAGGCCCACCAGCCCTGGCTGGACGATCTGCAGCACGAAGCGCCGCCGCGCGTGATCTTCCTCCTGGTCGCCACGCCCGTCTGAGAGGTGGCGCTCCTGCAGGTGGCCGGCCTGGCGCTCGTGGTTGTCCTCGATCTCGGCCAGGTCTCCCAGCAGCTTGCGTATCGCCGCGTCCGTGCTGCGGCCGGCAGCCGCGCGGTAGAACCGGCCGCTCTGGGTTTCCATCTCGCGCGCCGCCTTGCGCACCGTCTCGATCTTGAGCGTGGGCAGGTGCCAGTATTGCCGGCTGGGTGAGAAGCCGCGTACGTCCGCCCGGCGTATCAGCGGAATGTGCTGGCCGAACTTCGTGGCGTACAGGTCGATCAGGCTGCGGCGATGATCGTTTTCCTCGACCGACATGTCGAGGAATATCCTGGCACTGTCGGGGTAGTCCTCGCGCAGCCGCTCGGCGAAGTCTGCGTAGATGCGGCCGTCCTCCTCCTCGGAGCTGATCGCCAAGGCGAGTATTTCGCGTTCTGTCAGCGTGGCAAAGTCGCGCATGGATGCTGATCTGGCTCGGCTTGCTGTACAGTCAACCGTGTTCCTCAATGCTGCGAGTGCTTCGCATTTGCTTACCCGGACGGAAAACCATGGCTCTCATCCAGCTCTTGCGCTTTTGCAGTAGGCAGGCACGAAAGAACTCCGTTGCATAAAAGCGAAATCTTGTTCCCTGCATTCTCAGCACGCGTGCTCGTCCGGAACTGCGCAACTATTGCAAAGTTTGGTTGTCGCCTCAAAACGGACGGCTGTCCGACGCGAGCTGACGTCGATGCCGGCTGGCACAGTCTCTCCCAAATGCGTTTGCCCCCAAACCCTCACCCGGACAAGATTGCCGCGTTAAACATCCATCTTTCCGCCATGGCGTCCGCCTGCTTCCTGAACGGCACGCACGACGACGATGCGGGACAGTAAGGTTTGCAGGCTTGTCTTCCACGGAACATCAGGCATCCCGCTAATGGCGAAAATGGCGCATGCCGGTCATCACCATCGCCAGTCCGGCGGCGTCCGCCGCGGCGATGACCTCCGCGTCACGCATCGATCCGCCGGGTTGTATCACCGCCGTGGCCCCGGCCGCGACCGCCGCCTCCAAACCGTCCGCGAACGGAAAGAACGCGTCGGATGCGACCACGCTGCCGTGGGCGAGAGGCCGCTCCTCGCCGGCCGCGCGCGCCGCCGCCTCGCTCTTCCAGGCGGCGATGCGCGCGCTGTCCACGCGGCTCATCTGGCCCGCGCCAATGCCCATAGTCGCCGCGTTCTTCGCGTAGACGATGGCGTTGCTCTTGACGTGTTTGCAGACGGCGAAGGCAAACAGCAGGTCCGCAAGCTCCGCCTCGCTCGGTGCCCGTCGCGTCACCACGCGCAGGTCGGCGCGGGTGATGCGCCCGGCATCGCGCGACTGCACGAGCAGGCCGCCCGCCACGCTGCGCAGCGTGGTTCCCTGTGCGGCGGGGTCGGGTAACGCGCCTGTCAGCAGCAGGCGCAGATTCTTCTTCCGCGCCAGTACCGCGCGCGCCGCCTCGGTCGCCTCCGGTGCGATGATCACCTCGGTGAACATCCCTGCGATGCGCTCTGCCGCTGCCTCGTCCAGTGTCCGGTTCGCAGCAATGATGCCGCCGAAAGCGCTCACCGGGTCGCAGCGCAAAGCCGCCTCCCACGCGGCCGCCAGGTCCGCCGCCATCGCCACGCCGCAGGGGTTTGCGTGTTTCACGATGACGATCGCCGGCGCGTCGAACTCGGCCACGCACTCGAACGCCGCATCCGTGTCGTTGATGTTGTTGTAGGACAGCTCGCGGCCCTGCACCTGCCGCGCCTGCGCCACCCCCGCACGGTCGCCGTTTCTGTAAAGGGCGGCGCGCTGGTGCGGGTTCTCGCCGTAACGCAGGGTCTGCAAACGCGCGCCGCTCACCGCCAGCCGCTCCGGAAGATCCTCGCCAGCCGCGGCGGCGAACCACGCGGCGATCGCCGCATCATAGGCGGCGGTGCGCGCATATGCCGCGGCGGCGAGGCTGCGCCGCAGGGCAGGGGTCGTCTGCCCGTGCGCGCGCAGCTCTTCCAGCACCGGGCCGTATTGCGCCGGATCGGTAAGTACGCTGACGAAATCATGGTTCTTCGCCGCCGCACGTATCAGCGCCGGCCCGCCTATGTCGATGTTCTCGATGCACAAATCCCACCCGGCGCCGCCGGCCACCGTCGCTTCGAACGGGTAGAGGTTGACCGCCACGATGTCGATCGGCGCTATCCCGTGCGCCGCCAGCTGCGCCACATGCGCCGGCTGGTCCCGCCGCGCCAGAATGCCGCCATGTATCTGCGGCACCAGCGTCTTCACGCGGCCGTCCAGTATCTCGGGAAAGCCGGTATGCGCGCTCACCTCGATCACATCCAGTCCGGCCTGCCGAAGCACCGCGGCCGAGCCGCCCGTCGAGAGGATTTCCACACCCAGCGCGGCCAGCCCCTGTGCGAACGCCACGAGGCCGGACTTGTCCGTGACGGATATCAGCGCGCGCATGGCAACCTCGCAGGAACGGGCAGTTCTTCCGTGAGAAAATCGAAATGGCGCGCCCCGTCAACGGCCGCGGACAGGCGCGTCAGCCGAGTCACACGTTTCAGGCTGAAGACGGCCCTGCCTTACTGGCCCGGCCAGGGACTGACACCCACGACATGCGCGTGCCCGCCCAGCATCAGCGCGTAGGCCGCCACGCCGGCCGCCGGCCGCCACCAGCCGAGCTCCGCCAGGTTCAGCGTGTTGCGCCCGCCAAGTATCGCGGCGAAGGGCACGACGGACGTGCGGCGCGCGAAACCGGACCAGGCGGCCCCACCCAACGCCCTGGCCCGCTTCGCATCGATGGACGCGGCGCCTGCCAGCGAGACGACGAGCAGGGCGGCGAAGAACAGAAACGAGGCCTCGTCGCCGTTGCCGACGAGATGTATGACCGCCCAGAGCGCGGTGCCCATCAGGAACGGGTGGCGGGTTATGCGCACGATACCCGTGGGCGCGCGGTCCACCAGCGCCTCCTGCGCCACGGCGGTGGGATTGGGCGTCGTCAGCCCGATCACCACCAGCAGGAACGCCGGCAGCATCAGCGCGATCGCAAACGGCTTCCACCATTGCAGCCGTCCCCACAGCGGCACGTAGGCGGCGATGTTGTAGGCGCTGACAAGCCAGACGATGGCGCCCACCGAGGCCACGGAAAACGCGATCATGTAGCCGCGCAGGCCGATGCGCGCGACCAGCGTATCCCGCAGCGTGGTGCCGCTGACGCCGAGGTGGATCGCTATGAAGGTGAACGCTGCTAGAATGAGTGAGATCATGTGTTCTGGACCGGCATTAAGAAAGACAGGCCTTCTTTTTTAAAAAAAAGAAGCAAAAAACTTTTATCTTCACGCATTTGCAACGTTCGGCTTATACAGGACGTGCATCGGCGCTTGACGAGTCCGAGGAGAAAAAGTTTTTTGCTTCTTTTTTTCAAAAAAGAAGGCCTTGCTTCCTTACCTCACCAAACTCTCCGCCAACGCCTCGCGGACCGGCGCATCCAGACTGTCCAGCACCAGCCGAAGCTGCGCGCGCGTCGCATACAGCTGGTCCAGCAACGACAGCACCAGCGGAAGCGTAGGCTCCTCCACCTCCAGTTCCGTGTGCAGCTCCAGTATCAGCCTTACGCGCGCGACGTCGATCTCGGCAAACGCCGGCTGGCCGGCGGTCCCGTCGGCGCGCACCCAGTCCTGCGCCAGCCATCGCCGCAGCGTCTCCTCCGACAGGCCGGGCAGGGCCGCGCAGACGCTCTGTATGGTGGTCATGCGGTTTCGCTGACAGGCACGCCCATGTGCGCGCGAGGATCGAGCGGCTGACGGTCGTAATAGGCGGCAAGCGCCCGTTCCAGCGTCTCGTCCGGCGTGCCGAGCACGATCCGCAACGTGACGTAGAGGTCGCCTGCGGGCCTGCCGGCATGGGCGGGTATGCCACGCCCGCGCAGGCGCAGCTGGCGGCCGCTGTCGGAGTGCCGCGGAATGCTCAGGTTCACCGGGCCGGCCGGGGTGGGAACGGCCACTTTCGCTCCGAGCGCCGCCTCGCCCGCGGTGACGGGAAGATCGAGCTGGATGTTGTCGCCGTCGCGCGCGAAGAAGGGGTGGTCGGCCACGTCCACCTCGATCAGCGCGTCGCCGGCCGGGCCGCCGTTCCACCCTGCCGCCCCCTGGCCGCGCAGCCGCAGCGTCTGGCCGCTCTCCAGCCCCGCCGGGATCGTCACGTCCAGTGTGCGCCCGTCCGGCAGGGTCAACCTGCGGGAGGCACCGAGGGCGGCCTCTACGAAGGTTACGGCAAGCTGGTAGCGCTGGTCCTGGCCGCGCATGGGCTGGTCTCTTTGTTGTCTGCCGCCGCCGCGGGCGTTTGCGAACAGATCGGCGAACATGTCCTGGAAGCCCTCGCCGCCGCCGCCGCCGAAGCCGGGGCTGTAGCGCCCGCTTTGTTCGCCATCGGCGAAGCCGCGGTAGAACTGGCGGCCGCCCGGGTGCTGCGGCGCCTGCGGCTGGCCGGCGGCGTCGATTTCGCCGGCGTCGAAGCGGGCGCGTTTCTCGGCGTCGCCAAGCAGGTCGTGCGCCGCCGAGATCGCCTTGAACTTCTCCTCCGCTTTGGAGTCGCCAGGGTTGAGATCCGGATGATGCTTCTTGGCCAGCTTCAGATACGCCGTTTTGATCTGCGCAGCGGTGGCGTCCTTCTTGACGCCGAGCGTGGTGTAGGGGTCTGCAGCCATGATCACGCAAATGGCCTGTTGAGAAAGACAAGGCAAGCAGTTCTCTTTTGAAAAAGAACCAAAAATCCCGTCCCCTGAAGGCGGCCGACGAACAGTCCGCGACAGCCGAAGCGAAAGTCTTTTGCATCTGTTCTGCAGAAAAGAAGGCCTTTCTTCCTGTTCCGTCCTCCCCGATAAAGCCCCATGACCGTGGTAGACCTGGCCGCCCTGGCCATCCTGGCCGTCTCCGCCCTGCTCGGCCTCTCGCGCGGCCTGGTGCGCGAGCTGCTGGGCTTGGCGAGCTGGATACTGGCCGGCTACTGCGCCTACCGCTTCGGCCCGAAGGCCGCGCCGTTGGCCAGCCAGGCGATCGGCAACCCCGATGTGGCTGAGCCGGTGGCCTACGTCGTCGTCTTCGTGCTCTTCCTCATCGTCCTCTCGTTGCTGTCCAACCTGCTGGGCCGCATGGTGCGCGTCTCGGCCCTGGGCGGGCTGGACAGGACGCTCGGCCTGCTCTACGGCCTGGCACGCGGCGCCGCCGTGCTGGTGGCCATCTACATCCCCGTCTCGCTGGCGCTGCCGCAGGATCGCTGGCCGGAGGCTGCCTTGCGTTCCCGCTTCCTGCCGCTGATCTATGACGGCGCGGCCTGGGCGGTGGGCAAGCTGCCCGAAGGCAGCAACCTGCACGTCTCGCCGCCGCCTTCCGGCCCGCCCACTACGGAAGCGGCGCTGCTGCATGCCACCCCTGAGGGACGCGCGCTTGGGCCGCGCGACGGGCGCCCTTAATAACCACCACGTCGCGTCCTTTTTAACAAGGAAGCGAGAACTTTCCGTCCTTGCCGGTGTGTGCAGAAGCAGCGGTCGAACAGGAGCGATCTTGTGCTCCCCGTCCAGAAACGCCTGCTTGCCCTGCGTGACAACCAGATGACGTACGACCCCCGCATGCGCTAAGCGGACACCGCGTCGTGGAGAATGCGAATGGCCTCGAGTCCCAGCCTGCCGGATCCCGCCACGGACGACGACGACACGCTGCACGAAGAGTGCGGCGTCTTCGGCGTCTGGAACATCGTGGACGCGGCGGCCGTCACCGCGCTCGGCCTGCACGCCCTCCAGCATCGCGGCCAGGAAGCCACCGGCATCGTCAGCTATGACGGCCGCCGCTTCCACCAGCAACGCGGCCTGGGCCTGGTGGGCGACAATTTCGGCGACGCCCGGGTCATCGCCTCGCTGCCCGGCGCCAGCGCCATCGGCCACAACCGCTACGCCACCACCGGCGAGACCATCCTGCGCAACGTGCAGCCGCTCTACGCCGATTTCGAGTTCGGCGGCTTCGCCGTCGGCCACAACGGCAACCTCACCAACGCCGTCTCCCTGCGCAAATCGCTCGTCCGCCGCGGCTGCCTGTTCCAGAGCACCACCGACAGCGAGGTGTTCGTCCACCTCATCGCCATCAGCCTCTATTCCACCGTCGTGGACCGCCTGATCGACGCCCTCAAACAGGTGGTCGGCGCCTACTCGCTCGTCGCCCTCTCCAACGAAGCCCTGATCGGCGTACGGGACCCCCTCGGCGTACGCCCCCTCATCCTCGGCCGCATCCCGCAGGCCCCCGGCACCACCTACGAGGCAGGCGGCGGCTGGGTGCTGGCCAGCGAGACCTGCGCGCTGGACATCGTGGGCGCCGAGTTCGTGCGCGACGTGGAGCCAGGCGAGATCGTCGTCATCAACGATGCCGGCGTGCGCAGCATACGCCCGTTCGGCCCCAGCCGCGCCCGCTTCTGCGTGTTCGAATACGTCTATTTCGCCCGCCCGGACTCGGTGATGGAAGGCATGCCCGTCTATGACGCGCGCAAGCGCATCGGTGCCGAGCTCGCACGCGAAAGCCACGTGCAGGCAGACGTCGTGGTGCCCGTCCCGGATTCCGGCGTGCCCTCCGCCATGGGCTACGCGGCGGAATCCGGCGTGCCGTTCGAACTGGGCATCATACGCAACCACTACGTGGGCCGTACCTTCATCGAGCCCACCGACCACATCCGCAACCTTGGCGTGAAACTCAAGCATTCCGCCAACAGGGCCACGCTGGAAGGCAAGCGCGTCATCCTGGTGGACGACAGCATCGTGCGCGGCACCACCAGCAAGAAGATCGTCGAGATGGTGCGCGCCGCCGGCGCCCGCGAAGTGCACATGCGCATCTCCTCGCCGCCCACCACGCATTCCTGCTTCTACGGCATAGACACGCCAGAACGCAGCAAGCTGCTCGCCGCCCGACACAACGTCGAAGAGATGGCTGGCCTGATCGGCGCCGACAGCCTGGCTTTCATCTCGATCGACGGCCTGTACCGCGCACTCGGCCGGCCCGGCCGCGACGACGCCGCTCCGCATTACTGCGACGCCTGCTTCACCGGCGAATACCCCGTCCCCCTGCCGGATATGGACGAGCGCGCCAGCAAGCAGCTCAGCCTGGCGATGGGATGACCGCTCCGCTCGCCGGCCGGGTGGCGCTGGTCACCGGTGCCAGCCGGGGCATCGGGCGCGCCACGGCCAGCCAGCTCTCCGCTCAAGGCGCCCACGTCGTGCTGACGGCGCGCACGCAAGGCGCGCTTGAAGAGCTGGACGACGAGATACGCACCGCCGGCGGCACCGCGACCCTGCTCCCGTTGGATCTGCGCCAGGCCGACAGCATAGACCCGCTCGGCCCCTCGCTGAACGCCCGCTTCGGCCGGCTGGATATCCTGGTCCACAACGCCGGCGCGCTCGGCAAACTTACCCCCGCCGGCCACATCCGCCCGCAGGACTTCGCCGAGTGCGTGGCGGTCAACCTGGCCGCCACCTACCGCCTGATACGCACCTGCGCCCCCCTGCTCGCCGCGTCCGATGCCGGCCGCGCCGTCTTCGTAACCAGCAGCGTGGCCCGCACGCCGCGCGCTTTCTGGGGCGCCTATGGCGCCACGAAGGCCGGCATGGAAAATCTGGTGCTGAGCTGGGCGGACGAGGTGGAGAACACGCCTCTGCGGGTGAACCTGTTCGACCCCGGCCGCACCGCCACGCGCATGCGGGCACAGGCATTTCCCGGCGAGGATCCGAACACGCTGCCGCAACCCGAGACTGTGGCGCAGGCGCTCGTGGTGCTGTGCCTGCCGGATGTGACGGCGCATGCGTCGTTGGTCAGGGCTTCTGCCAGCCCGCCTTAGGGTTGCCTCTTGGGCAAGCAAGAAAGGCCTTCTTTTTTGCAAAAAAGAAGCAAAAAACTTTTTATTCCTGCGCGGGTGCAGACGCTTCGGTGTATCCGGAAACACCCGGGTGCCGCGAAGGCGGGCGAGCGAAAGTTTGATCCGTTTCGCAAAATAGGACTGCTTGCTTTCTACGCGTCGCTCCTGATGCAGCTGGTTATGCCGGCTTTGCTCATGCCGCGTGCGTTGGGGTCCGCGTCTGTCCTGTCAGCCCGGCACGTCCGCAGACCCGGACGGCTGATGACGCAGCCGCCAGGAGCAAAATCTCTCTCCTCTTCAAGAAGAGGGCACCATGTCCTTGCCCGGGTAACAACGGTGTGGGGCATTAATTACAATCCCGCCCGCCAGCGCCATGCCGTAAAGTCATTCAGTCACCCATCCGCGCGGAGCTTCCGATGGACCAGCAGACCTGGCTTTGGCTCGATACGGTCCTGATGACCGTGGGCGGCTTGGCGATACTCGCGATCGGCAAGCAGCGCACCAGCGGCGAACAGGCGCACACCTTCTATCATGGCATCGTGCCCATACTGGCAGCGTGCTCGTATCTCGCCATGGCGGTCGGCCAAGGTTCCGTTCTCATACACCAGGGGGCGGCCGGCACAGGCACCCGGCTGTTCTACTTCGCGCGCTACATCGACTGGACGTTCACCACGCCGCTGCTCCTGCTCAGCCTGGCGCACACGGCCATGCATTCCGGCCTGCGACGCGGCGGCATGGTCGCCGCTCTGCTTATCTCAGACGTGCTGATGATCGCCACTTCGCTGTTCTTCGGCGCCAGCACGGTCGAATGGGTGAAGTGGACGTGGTTCCTGGTCTCCTGCCTCGCGTTCCTCGGCGTGTTCTACGTGATGTGGGGGCCGATGCTGCGCGAGAACGCCGTGGAGTCCGCCGGGGCGCGGTCGGACTACCGCCGCAACGCGGCGATGCTGTCGGTATTATGGCTGGTCTATCCGCTGATACTCGCAGTGAGTACGGACGGGCTGGGCGTGATCACCGAAACGCAGAGTGTCGCCGCGGTGGCGATCATCGATCTCTTGTCCAAAGTCGCCTACGGCTTGCTGACGGTCGTCGGCACCACGCGGCTCGTCTCCGCCGATCTGGCGGGAGAGACCAGGCCGAACCTGCGCCGCATGGTCGCCTAAGGTTGGCCGCGCATCTGTGGAGCCCGGCCTCATTCAGAGCCGGGCTGCTGCGTATGCGCGGCGGTTTCGGTCCTTTCAAGAGAAGCACGCCTTCTCCTGCGAACATGCAGCAGCCGCCTAATAGTGCCGGTGGCCGAACAGCAGGAACAACACGATGATGAGCACGATGATCCCCAGCCCGCCGCCGCCATAGCCGGCCGAGGGCGGCGGCGCGTAATACGGATCGCGCCCGTACCAGCCGCGCTGGTAGCCGCTATGGCCGAAGCCGCCGAACGCGATCACGGCAAGTACGATCAGGATGATCAGGAACACGGCGGACATCTCCCAGGAAAGCGGTAAAACAGTTGTTGTGCATAAGGGAGCAAAAACTTTGCCCCTGTCGGCGGCCGGCCAGCCGGTATCGGCACGCCAACCTACGTTTCAGGCCCGATCCGGTTTGCCGACAGCCAGTCTCCCATCGCCGCGTTCACCCGCCCGGGCGCCTCCTGCTGCACCCAGTGCGACACGCCCGGCAGCCTGCGCAGCGTGAAGTCGTCGACATAACGACCATAGCCCTCCGTCAGCTCCAGCCCAAGCGCGGTGTCCTGCTCGCCCCAGACCATCAGCGTGGGCGTGCGCACCACCGGCGTCGCCGCGCGCGAGGCCAGGAACACCAGGTTGGCGCGGTAGTAGTTGATCATCGCCGTCAGCGCGCCCGGCTTGCCGGCGCTGTCGCGGTAGTGCGCGAGCACGTCCTCCGGAAACGCCGCCTTGTCGACGGCCATCGCGGAGAACGCCCGTCCCACCGCGCGCGCGCCGGCCGCGCCCAGCATCAGCTCGGGCAGCACGGGCAACTGGAAAAACAACACGTACCAGGAGCGGGCGACCTGCCGCGGCGAGCGCCGCCACACGCGCCGGAACACCGCAGGATGCGGCACGTTCATGACGATAAGCCCGTCCAGCTTGCGGGTCTGCGCGATGGCGAACTGCCAGGCGATCAGCGCCCCCCAGTCATGCGCCACCAGCAGGCGCCGCCTGGCGCCGAGCGCATCGAAGATGGCGGCCACGTCGGACACCAGGTGCGGCATGCGATAGGCCTGCCGGTCTGCCGGCCGGGTGGTGCCGCCATAGCCGCGCAGGTCGGGTGCGACGGCATGCCAGCCCAGCCCGGCCAGGAACGGCAGCTGGTGGCGCCAGGAGTAGCGGTTCTCCGGAAAGCCGTGCAGGCAGAGGGCGATGTCCGGCCCGTCACCCGCCTCGTCAATGGCGAACGTCAGGCCCGGGGTGGGCAACAGCCGGGTCGTGATGCCGGTCATGCCGGCCGGCTCCTAGGGCAGGCTCGGGGCGCGGCCGATCAGGGCCAGGCAGACCGCCCCCACCGGCACGCAGGCGCGGGCCACGCCAG
>CAHJWU010000005.1 GCA_903643085.1 Rhodospirillales bacterium | reverse complement strand
CCCGCCTCGCTCTCGCCGCCATCCTGCGGCAGGGCGGCCACTTCGGCTCCGCCCTGCGACCGGGCGGCCGCGATCGCGTCCACCACCTGCGGCAGCGTCTGCTGCGGCAGCGTGAACACCACGCTGATCGGCCGCAGCGTGGTGACCACCGTCAGTGGGGTCACATCCGTGCTGTGCACCAGATTGCCTATGTCCACCTGGCGTATGCCGGTCCGCCCGTCGACCGGCGCCCGTATCGTCGTGTAGCTGAGGTTGGTCTGCGCGCTGTCTATCTGCGCCTGGTCCTGCCGCACGATCGCCTGGTCCTGCGCCACCAGGGAGCGCTGGGTGTCGGCCTGCTGCGCCGTGGTGTACTGGGTCTTGGCCAGCTTGTCGTAGCGGCCCAGGTCGCGCTCAACGTTGGACAGCGTCGCCTCGTCCTGCGCCTTTTTCGCCACCGCCTGGTCATACGCCGCCTGGTAGGTGCGCGAATCGATGCGCGCCAGCACGTCGCCGGTATGCACGTCCTGGCCTTCGCGGAAATGGATCTCCGTCAGCGGGCCGTCCACCTCGGGCCGGATGTTCACCGTGTTGAGCGCCTGCACGGTGCCGATGCCATCGACGGTCAGCGGCACGTCGGCCACCCGCGCCTGCGCGGTGCTGACCGGGATGGACGTGTCCGCCGCCGCCGGGCTCGCCGCCTTGTTGCCGCTGCGCAGCTTGGCCAGGCCCACGATGCCCAGCACCACGGCGGCGATTACGGCCGCCACGACCAGGCCACGCAAGAACCGCTTCATGAGGGAGGATACACCGTGTGGGGAGGAGCCGAAAGGACCGGGCCGGACCAGCCGCCGCCCAGCGCTTTATATAAGGACACCACGGCCTCAAAACGCGCGATGCGCACCTGCGCCAGCGTGTCCTGGTCGCCGAACAGCGTCGTCTGCGTGTTCAGCACGGTGACGATGTCGATCGTGCCGACGCCGAGCTGGGCGCGCGCGATGTCGAGCGAGCGCTGTGCGGTGCGCACGGCCTCTGCCTCCAGCGCCTCCTGCGCGGCGGCGTAGCTCACCTGGGTCAGCGCGGTCTCGGTGTCGTTGAGCGCCTGCAGCACCGCCTTGGCGTAGTCGGCCGCCAGTTCGCGGTAGCGGCCTTTCGCCTCGCCGAGCGTGCCGGATTTCGCGCCGTTGTCGAAGATCGTCTGGGTGAGCTGGCTGATGAGGCTGGCCACCACCGTGCCAGGCCCGGTGATCGTGGACAGCGCCAGGCTGGACAGCCCGCCGGACGCGGTGATCTGCAATGAGGGGAAGAAGCTCGCCACGTCCTGCCTGACCGTCTGGTTCTGCGCCACCAGCTGCGCCTCGGCGCTTTCCACATCCGGCCGCCGGCGTAGCAGGTCCGAGGGCAGTCCGGGTGCGACCTCGGGCAGATGCAGGCTGACCAGCGGCTTGGGGTCGATGGAAATACGCTCCGGCGGTATGCCGGCCAGTATGCCCAGCGCGATTCGCTCCTGCTCGTAGTTGCTTTGCAGCGCGGGTATCTGGGCGCGATAGCCGGCCACCAGCGCCTCCTGCTGGCTCACGTCCAGCAGGCTCGCCGTGCCGACCGCCAGCCGCCCGCGGTAGTAGGCAAGCACGTCGAGCGAGGATTTCAGGTTGCCCTGGGCGATCGCCAGGCGGTCCCGGTAGCCGGCCGCCTGGAAATACGTGTTGGCGATCGAGCTGGACGTGGTCAGCCACACCGTCTGCGCGTCGAACCGGCTGTAGAGCGCCAGCGCCTTGGCCGAACGCAGGGCATCGAGGTTCATGCCCCAGAAATCCACCTCGTAGGACGCGTTCAGCTCGGCCGAGTAGATGCGCGTGTCCGTGTAGGTGTGCCCGCCGCCGAACAGCGCGCCGAAGCCGGCCGGCAGGCCGGCGGTGCTGACCGAGTTCTGGTTGCCGGTGCGCTGATAGTTCTGCGTCACGGTTCCGGTGATCCCCGGCAGGAGCGGGCTGCCGGCCACGCGCGCCGCCTGGTCCGCCTGCACGATCCTCGCCGCCGCCGCCTGCACGTCCGGACTGGCCACCGCCGCCTGTCCGATCAGGCGGTCCAGCTCCGGCACGCCGAAATTGCGCCACCAGTCGGTCGGCGGCACCTGGGCGGCGGGCGGCACCTGGAGAGGGCTGGTGAAGGCGGCCGGTACGTCGAGCACGGGCCGGTGATAGCGCGGCCCCACGCCGCAGCCGGCAACAGCCAGGATCGCCAGCAGCGCTCCGGCACGACGTTCTGAAGACATTTTCGGTGATTTACGGAGGTTGTTTGGGCCCCGCAATTGGGAGCGCGTGAAAAGGCGGAAAGGCCTTCCTTTCCGGGAGACGGCAAAACACGTCCGCCGCCGGCGCCTGCATCAGCGCTCTCCTCCACGCAGGCGGGCGAGCGAAATCCTGATCCTCCTGCAAAAAAGAACTGCCTGCTTGCCGTCCGCCCTCTATACGACCGCTCCCCCCCCGGAGCACGTCCACCCACCCATGCCCGCCACCTCTCACCAGTTCCAAGGCGAACAGCTCCTGCTGGATCCGGCCGGCCTGCTCATCTGGCCGGCGCAGTCGCTTCTGGCCGTGGCCGACCTGCATCTGGAAAAAGGCACCGCCGCCGCCCAGCAAGGCCAGCTCGTTCCGCCCTGGGACACCGCGCACACGCTGGCCCGGCTCGCCGCCGCCATCGCGCTGTATCGCCCCACCACCATCGTGGCCGTCGGCGACAGCTTTCACGACGCCCAGGCCGCCACGCGCCTCTCTGCCGCCGACCACGCCGTGCTGACCGCCCTCGCCGACCGTGCCCGCTTCATCTGGATACACGGCAACCACGATCCGCACCCGCCCGAGGGCCTGCTCGGCCACAGCGCGCAGGCGTTCACCGCCGGCCCGATCACCTTCCGCCACCAGACCGACTCCCGCACACAGGGCGAGATCAGCGGCCACTTCCACCCCAAGGCGCGGGTGCAGACACGCGCCACCACGATCGCGCGCCCGTGCTTCATGGCGGACCCGTCGCGCATCATGCTGCCGTCCTTCGGCGCCTATACCGGCGGGCTGGACATCCTGGCGCCGGCCATCACCCGGCATTTTCCACGCGGCGGCCAGGCGTTCCTGCTGGGCCGGACACGCGTGTTCACCTTCTCCGTACCAGCGCCGAAACTTGCCAGCGCGCCCCGGCCACACAAATCCGCCTGATGCCCGAGACAAACATCGTCTGGTTCCGCCAGGACCTCCGCCTGGCCGACAACCCCGCACTCACCGCCGCCCTGGCGAACAAGGGGCGCATCCTGCCGGTCTACATACTGGATGACGGCCAGGCCTGGCCGGTGGGAGGGGCGGGACGCTGGTGGCTGCACCACAGCCTGGCCGCACTCGCCGCCGGCCTGGCCAGACTGCGCGCGCCGCTCATACTGCGCCGTGGCGACCCCGCGCGCATCCTCCCGGCCCTCGCCGCCGAGCTCGGGGCTGCCGCCATACACGCCGGCATCGCGCACGAGCCCGCCTGGCGCCGTGCCGACGCGGCGGTGGCCGCAGCCCTGCCTCAGGCCACCGCCCTGCGCCTGCACCGCACCGCCACCCTGATCGACCCGGACAAGATACGCAGCCAGACCAACACGGTCTATGGCATGTACACGCCCTTCGCCCGCGCCGTGGAGGCGCTCGGCAAACCCGACGACCCGCTGCCGGCGCCCGACACCATCTCCAGCGCGAAGTCGGATTCCGACAGGCTGGAAGACTGGCGGCTGTTGCCCACCCACCCCGACTGGGCCGGCGGGCTGCGCGATCTGTGGGTTCCCGGCGAACCGGCGGCGCTGGAGCGGCTGAAACACTTCGTGACCCAGGCTGTCACCCGCTACAGCACCGGACGCAACCTGCCGGGCGAGGACGGCACGTCTATGCTGTCGCCGCATCTGCACTGGGGCGAGATCTCGCCCCGCACTGTCTGGCACGCCAGCCGCACCGAGACCGATACGCCGGACCACCACACCTACCGCCGCGAGCTGATCTGGCGGGATTTCTCCGCCTACCTCCTCTGGCACCACCCCAGCCTGCCCGAGACCCCGCTGCGGCCGGCGTTTGCCAAGCTGGCGTTCCGCACACACCCCGACGACCTGGCCTGCTGGCAACACGGCCGGACCGGTGTGCCTATCGTGGACGCCGGCATGCGCCAGCTCTGGCGGACCGGCTGGATGCACAACCGCGTGCGCATGATCGCCGCCAGCTTCCTGGTCAAGCACCTGCTGATCTCCTGGAAGGCGGGCGAGGCCTGGTTCTGGGACACGCTGGTGGATGCCGACCTCGCCAGCAATGCCGCAAGCTGGCAGTGGATCGCGGGAACCGGAATAGACAGCCAGCCGTTCTTCCGCGTGTTCAATCCGGTCACCCAGGGTCAGAAGTTCGACGGCGACGGCGCCTATGTTCGGCGTTTCGTGCCAGAACTCGCGGCGCTGCCGGACCGTTACCTGCACGCGCCCTGGACCGCCCCGCAACAGGAACTTGCGCGCGCCGGAATCACCCTGGGCAAGACGTACCCCAAACCTGTGATCGACCTGGTGGCGGGGCGTAACCGGGCGCTCGATGCCTACCGCCGCACCGTCAAAGACCAGGCTACGTGAGCGCCGCCACCCGATTCGGCCTGCCCACCCAGATTCCGCCCGACCGCCCCCTTCGCATCGTGGGTGACGTGCACGGCGATCAGCGGGCCTTTGCCTTCGCCGCCGACACCGACCGTTTCGTCATCCAGCTCGGCGACCTGATCGACTCAGGACCGGACAGCGCCGGCGCGTTGCGCGTGATGTTCCGCCTCATCGATGACGGCGGCGGCCTGTTCCTCGTCGGCAACCACGACCGCAAGCTGGGCCGCGCGCTGCGCGGCGAACGCGTACGCGGCGGCCCGCAACTCGAAGCCACCATGGCGGCGCTCGACCCGGAGCTTCGCGCGCGCTCGCTGGCGGAACTGGAGCGCGCGCCGGCCTGGATCGTCAGCGGGCACCGCTTCTTCGTCCACGCCGCCTTCCACACCGGCATGCTCGCCAACCCGCCGCCCGACCCGCTCGGCCCGGTCAACCCGCTGCTCTCGCGTGCCCTGTTCGGCGAGACGACCGGGCGCACCCAGCCGGACGGGTTCCCCGAGCGGCTGCTGCGATGGGTCAACCACATTCCCGCCGGCATGACGGTCTATTGCGGCCACGACCAGCGCAGCCGGGACGGGCGGCCCTGGGTGACGCATGGCGAGCATGGCGGGACGGCGATGTTCATGGACACGGGTGCGGGCAAGGGCGGGCATCTGAGCTGGATCGATCTGGAGCCGTAATACGTGAGCAAGGCCTTCTTTTCTGAAGAAAAGAAGCAGAAGACTTTTGACTGCGCTGTCGGGCACCTGTTCTGACAGTTTCGCTTCTGGCGGCTTCGGCTTGCCTGGCACGGGCCTGCAGGGCGTTACCTGGCCGCGCGATTCACTCCGTCACCCGCATCGCCGGACCCTCCAGAAACGCCGCCGCGTTGCGCCGCATCGCCGCAACCTTGCCGGCATCCATCTTGGCCAGCGTGCGCAGCGGCATCGACACGCGCATGTTCCCGGCCAGCAGCTTCTCGTGGCGCGCGAAGAAATCCCAGTACAGGTAGTTGAACGGGCAGGCGTTCGCGCCCACCGCGTCTTTCACGTCGTAAGAACAGCCTTTGCAGTAGTCGCTCATGCGGTTGATGTAGGCGCCGGATGCCGCGTACGGCTTGGACCCGATAATTCCCCCATCGGCGAACAGCGCCATACCGCGCACGTTCGGCATCTCCACCCACTCGTACGCGTCGGCATAGACGATCAGGTACCACGCATCGACGTCATCAGGGTGCAGCCCGGCCAGCAACGCGAAATTGCCGGTGATCATCAGGCGCTGGATGTGGTGCGCGTAGGCATGTGTCAGCGTATCGGTGATCGCGTGGTGCAGGCAGTTCATCCGCGTCTTGCCGGTCCAGTAAAACCAGGGCATGCGGCGCGTCGCCTGCAGCATGTTCTTATCCGCGTATTCCGGCATGTTGGCCCAGTAGATCCCGCGCACGAACTCGCGCCATCCCAGGATCTGGCGGATGAACCCCTCCACCGCGTTCAGCTTCGCGTGCCCCGCCCGGTAAGCCGCCTCGGCCGCTTCGCAGATCTCGCGCGGCTCCAGCAGTCCCAGGTTCAGCGAGGTGGAGACCAGCGCGTGGAACAGCACCGGCTCGCCTGCCTTCATCGCGTCCTGGAACGTCCCGAAACTCGGCAGGCGGTTGGCGATGAAGTCGGCCAAAGCTTCCCGCGCCTGCTCCCCGGTGACGGGCAGCGCAAAATCGGCGCCGCTGCCGGCGTGATCGGGGAATGCCGTCGCCACCAGCGTTATCACCTCGCGCGTGATGTCGTCAGGCGGAAACTTCGGGGCTGGCGGGTTGGCCACCGTCTTGGGCAGGCTCGCCCGGTTCTCCACATCGTAGTTCCACGCACCGCCTTCCGGCTTGTCGCCGTCCATCAGGAAGCCGTGCCGGCGGCGCATGTCGCGGTAGAAAAATTCCATGCGCAAGCCGCGCCGCCCGCGCGCCCAGGAGATGAACTCCTGGATGCGCGCGAAAAAGCGCGTGTCGTCGCGCACGTCCACTTCCACGCCGGCCACCGCCTGCCAGTGCCTGAGGTCTTCCGCGAGCCGCCACTCGCCAGGTTCGGTCACCACCACGCGCGCGTAGCCATGCCGCGCCAGCGCGCGCAGCATCTCGCCTTGCAGGCTCTGCGTGTTGCCGGGGTCGTCCAGCGTCACGTAATCCACCTGCACGCCGCGCGACCGCAGCGCCGCCGCAAAATGCCGCATGCCGGACAGCACGAGCACGATCTTCTTGGCGTGGTGGCGCACATAGGTGCATTCCGCCCGTACTTCCGCCATCAGCACCACGTCACGCGCCGGATCGAGGTCGCTGAGGCTGGAGATGCCCGGGCTGAGCTGGTCGCCCAGGATCATCCGCAATGTTCCGCCGGTTCCGCGCATGCCCGCACTCCAGATTTGCCGGCGGGCACATGGGGCGTCCTGCCGTGTTCGATAGACGCGCAGGTAAGCAGGCAAGGTGTTCTTTTGAAAGGAAGCGCATTCGCACCCTGGCGCTGCTGCAGCTCTGCGCATCAGGAGAAAGCCCGCCGATGCAAATGCGGGGGAACAAAAGTTTTTCGGTTCTTTTTTTCAAAAAAGGACCGCTTGCCTTGCCCGGCAAAAAAACGCTCTGTCTTGGCCGGTCCGTGGTGTCCTCTCCGCAATGCGTCAGCTCCTGCTCCTCCGCCATGCGAAATCGTCCTGGGACGATGCCGGCCAGTCGGACCACGCCCGTCCGCTGAACCCGCGCGGCCGCACGGCAGCACGCGCCATGCGCGACATCTTCCGCAATCTGGGCCTGGTGCCGGACGTGGTCCTGGTGTCGTCTGCCAGGCGCACGCGGCAGACACTGGACGCGCTGGCGCCCTGGGACGAGACGCCCATCATCGAACCGATGGACGGCCTGTACCTCGCCGCGCCGGACCAGCTCCTGGCGATCATCGCCGGAGTGGCAGAGACGGTGCGCAGCCTGATGATCGTCGGCCACAATCCCGGGCTGCACGAACTTGCCGTGACGCTGACCGGTGCGCATGCTATGTCATCGAATGGTCACACCGCCCGCCAGCTTGCCGAGGGCTTTCCCACCGGCGCGCTGGCGGAGTTCACGGTGGCGAGCTGGCGCGCGCTCGATCCACGGGCCGGCGCGGCAGATGGCGCCGGACGCCTCATCCGTTTCGTAAGGCCGCGTGACCAATCGGAGTAGAGTTGAACTGAACGCCCTTCCGCCCGAGAGCGACAGCCAGGCCGACCCGGCGCAGACAGCGTCCGGCTTCAACGACACGCCGCGTACCCACGAGGTGACGCTCGTCTTCGAACTGGACGCGCGCGATGCGCCGCGCCTGCTGCGCCTGCCCGCGCTGCAAGCCAGGCGAACGGGCGCTCTGCGCATCTCGGCCGCAGGCTGCATCTGGCACGATACCGCCGACCACGCCTTGGCCACGAAGGGCCTGGCACTCTGCCAGGACACCGGCAGAGCCGGCGTCTGGCGCCTGGAACGCCTCACGCCCGCCGGCCCGCTGGACTGGCTTCCCGCCACCTGCTCGCCGCTGCTGGCCGAAGCGGACACGTTCGGCGGGCTGCAAGATCTGCCGCAAGACGGGCTGGTTCCCGCCGCCGCCTTCACCGGGAAATGCCGCAGCCTGGGCCTGCAACTCGACGGCGGGCCTGGCAGGATCGACCTGCTGGACGGCGCGATACGCGGTGTCACGCACGACCAGCCAGCCTGCCGCATGCTGCTGACCGGCCCGCCGGCGGACGCGGCTGGCCTCGCCACGGAACTCGCCGCAGCCGTCAGGCTGCGTGTGCCGCGCGAAAGCCTGGCCGCATCGGCGCTCGCGTTCGCCCGCGGCAGGATGGCCCCGGCGCGACGCACCGGCGCACCCTCCCTACCGCCCGGTCTCACCGTCTCGGACGCGCTCGCGTGCGTCATCGCCCATCTTGCCGACGTGATCCTGCACTGGTCCGACCTGGTTCCCGACGCATCAGCACCCGAGCCGGTCCATCAGATGCGCGTGGCCGTCCGCCGCCTACGCTCCGCCCTCTCCGTCTTCCGCCGCGCGGCCGTCTCTGGCGAGGGCGGCGCCGACTGGCTGTTCGACCTCTCCGCCGCTCTGCGCGACCTCGCCGCCCGGCTGGGTATCGCGCGCGACTGGGACGTGTTCATCGGCGAGACCGGCGCGGAGATACAGGCCGTGTTCCCGGCGGACCGCCGCATCGGCCTCCTGCTCACCGCCGCCAGCCGCAAGCGCGTGGCGGCCTATGCCGGCCTCGCTGCCTACATGGCCAGCCAGGAATGGGCGATGCTCTCCCTCAACCTGGCCCTGCTGCCGACCGTCCGGCCGTGGGAGCGGACCGGCAGCCCGGACGTTTTCGCCGCCGCCGCCCGCCTCTACGCCGCCCACGCGCTGGACCGCCGGCTGAAACGCCTGCTGGCGCCTGGCGTCGACCTGTCCGGACTGCCCGCGGCCGAGCTGCACGAAACGCGCAAGCAGGCCAAGCGCCTGCGCTACGCAACCGAGTTCTTCGCCCCGCTATTTGGCGGGAAAGCAGCGCGCAAATACGTGGCGAAGCTGGCGGATTTGCAGGAAGTCCTCGGCAAGGTGAACGACGCGGCGGTGGCCGGGCACCTGATGGGCCAGCTCGCCGGCGGGGCGGACCGCGCCTTTGCTGCCGGCGTGGTGCAGGGCTTCGGCGCGGCGCGGGGATTGCGGGCTGCGGCGAAGGTTCAGCACGCCTGGGCGCGGTTCACGCGCGCGTCGCCGTTCTGGGATTGAGAAGCAGGCCTTTTACGAGAAAGAAGTAAAAGCCGGTTATCTTGCCGATGCCGCAGCGCAGGTGCCACCGGAGATGGCCAGCCGGTGCGGATGCGGAGTTTTGCCAAAAAGACCTGCTTGCGCTCTTGCTGCGGGTGCGAAGGTTGCCTTCCCGCGAATTGCACCGTTATCTTCCGCCGTACGGCCGGCCACCTCCCGCCGCCTTGCCTCACAGGATCGCACCACCATGACCGGCGCCCCGATCGGATCAGTTACCGTCACCATGGACGGCACCGACAAGTCAGCCTCCCTGCCTTTGCTGGCCGGAACGATCGGCCCGTCAGTGTTCGACATACGCAAGCTCTACACCGACCTCGACCTCTTCACGTACGATCCCGGCTACGGCGGCACCGCGGCTTGCGAGAGCCGTATCACCTATATAGACGGCGACGAAGGCGTCCTGCTGCATCGCGGCTACCCGATCGACCAGCTTGCCGAGCAGTCCACGTTTCTCGAAGTGGCCCACCTGCTGCTGAACGGCGAGCTGCCCGACAAGGAGGAGCTGGCCGAGTTCGAGCGCGGCGTCATGCTGCACACGATGGTGCATGAGCAGCTACGTCAGTTCTACAACGGTTTCCGGCGCGACGCGCATCCCATGGCGGTCATCTGCGGCGTCGTCGGCGCGCTGTCGGCCTTCTACCATGACAGCCTGGACGTCACGAACGCGGACCACCGGCGCATCAGCGCCTTTCGCCTGATCGCCAAGCTGCCGACGATTGCCGCCTGGGCCTACAAATACTCCATCGGCCAGCCGTTCATGTATCCGCGCAACGATCTCGGCTACGCGGAGAATTTTCTCTACATGATGAACGCCGTGCCCGCCGAGCCCTACCACGTGAACCCCGTGCTCGCCCGCGCGATGGACCGCATCCTGATCCTGCATGCAGATCACGAGCAGAACGCGTCCACCAGCACCGTGCGGCTGGCCGGCTCCACCGGTGCGAACCCGTTCGCCTGCATCGCCGCCGGCATCGCCAGCCTGTGGGGACCCGCGCATGGCGGCGCCAACGAGGCGGTGCTGAAGATGCTGGCCGAAATCGGCCACAAGGACCACATCCCCGACTTCATCGCGCGTGTGAAGGACAAGAACAGCGGCGTGCGGCTGATGGGGTTTGGCCACCGCGTCTACAAGAACTATGACCCGCGCGCCAAGATCATGGAGCGCACCTGCCACGAGGTGCTGGACGAACTGGGCATCAAGGACGATCCGCTGCTGGAGCTGGCTCTCGAGCTGGAGCGCATCGCCCTGCACGACGACTATTTCATCAGCAAGAAGCTGTATCCGAACGTCGATTTCTACTCGGGCATCATCCTCAAAGCGATGGGCATCCCCACCAGCATGTTCACCGTTCTGTTCGCGGTGGCGCGCACCGTGGGCTGGATCAGCCAGTGGAAGGAGATGATGGAGGACCCGCTGCAGCGTATCGGCCGGCCGCGGCAGGTCTATACCGGCCATGCGCAGCGCGATTTTGTGGTGCTGCAGGCGCGCTAGCCTGCGCGCCGCCTGTGCCAGACGGATCTGTCTGGCTCCCCCGGCCTGTTCGCGCCGGTGGTGGCCTTCATTCCGGCCAGGCACGCTGGCGCGTAGGCGGCGCCTACCGGTCTCTGCACCGGGGTGAAGCTGTTCGCCTACGAATTCAACCTCATCGCGCACGGCGTTTTGCCGCTCGTCTGATAGCAGGACAGCGGAAATGGCAGATCAAGGAGCCTTGCGCCTCGACGGCGTTCAAGACGCAACATGCGGAGGCCGGCTCGGGCACGGCAGACGCGCGGTGAGGCTAGCGGGCCTGCGCGATACGGGGATTGTCTGGCTGCTGGCGCCTGCGCCGGAATAACTCGAGAAGCAGGACCTTGTTCGTGCGCCTCAGCACTCACACCCGCGCGTGGCGCCTGTCGAGGACCGCGTGATGTGGTGGTCGATCCACTCGCTAACCAGCGCGCGTGCTTCGCTGAGACCCGCCTCGGGGTGGTGGATGCGGTAGAGCGTCGTGCAGCTCTGGAACGCCGCCAGATCATCGGTCCCGGCGCGGCGCAGCTCGCGATAGGCGGTGACCACCGCGCGTTCGCATCTCCGTCCGATCTCGGCCAACACGCGCCTCCACTTGCGAATCACTCTTATCTCGCAGGAACAATACGCTTGTTCTGCCTCGTCCCGCAACCGTTGTCTGGCCTTCGGGTTGCCCGGCGGTAAGCGGCGGGGCAGAAAGAAAGCCTTGGTTGGGGTGGCGCTGATGGCGGCTGGTGTGGCTACGGATTGGGACAGGGATGCGGCGCTGACCACGGCGCGCATACTTCTTGAGATCGGCGCGCTGAACTTCCGACCGGACGAGCCCTATACGCTGACCTCCGGCTGGAAGTCACCGGTCTATATCGACTGCCGCAAGATCATCTACTTCCCTCACGCGCGCAGGAAGATCTGCGAGCTTGGCGTGGAGAAGCTGAACCGTCACATCGGCTACGAGCAGATCGAGGTGGTGGCCGGCGGCGAAACGGCGGGCATTCCGTTCGCCGCCTGGATGGCGGATTTAATGCACACGCCCATGGCTTACGTTCGCAAGCAGCCGAAAGGTTTCGGCAAAAACGCCCTGATCGAAGGCGACGTGCCTGACGGACGGCGCACGCTGCTGGTCGAGGACCTGACGACGGACGGTCGCTCCAAGATCAAGTTCACCCAGTCACTGCGCGATGCCGGCGCGCTGGTTAACCACGCCTTCGTGGTGTTCTATTACGGCGTGTTCCCCGGCAGCCTGGAGAAACTGGCGCAGATGGACATCACACTGCACCATCTGTGTACCTGGTGGGATGTGCTGGAAGCGTGCCGCGACCGGCCGTATTTCCCCGAGCCCCATCTGGCCGAGGTGCGGCGGTTTCTGGAGAACCCTGTCGCGTGGTCAAAGGCACATGGGGCGGACGTAGAGGCGGCGCAGCAGTAGCAGGAAGCAAAACTTTTGCTTTCTGTCGCGAACGTTTCAGCAGCCGCCGACAGGGACCAAAGGTTTTTTGGTCCTTTTTTGCAAAAAAGGACTGCTTCCTTCCTTCCCTGAACGGCGTCAACCTTAGCCCACGCCCCGAGGACAAGCCGTATGGACAGCCCCGCCAGTTTCGACTTCGCCAACCCCGCCCTGCGCGCCAATCCCTACCCCGCCTACCGTTTTCTGCGCGAGGCGGCCCCGATCTGGCGCGCGCCGACCGGGCACTGGATCGTCTCCACGCATGCCGGCTGCACGCAGCTTCTGCGCGATCCGGTGATGGGCCGTGAGGACGAGAGCATGCGAAGCCCGGAGCTGATGGGCGAGTTCGCCGTAGCCTCGCTGTCGCGCATGATGCTGTTCGTCGATCCGCCGGTGCACACGCGGCTGCGCGGCCTGGTCAGCAAAGCCTTCACTGCGCGGCGCATGGAAGCCTTGCGCCCACGCATCGAGGCCATCGTGGACGAGCTGATCGACCGCGTGGCCGGCCAGGGCGGCATGTGTGTGATACGCGATTTTGCGCATCGTCTGCCGGTGACGGTGATCTGCGACATGCTCGGCATGCCGCAAGCCGATCGCGGCCCGTTTCTGGAAGAGAGCACGGTGCGCGGCCGCATACTCGATCCGGTGGCGCTCAGCCGCGAGGAGCTGGACGACGCCAATCGCGGCTCGCAGGCCTCGTCGGCGTATTTCCGCGGCCTGCTCGCCTATCGCCGGCAGAACCCGGGCGACGACCTGGCCACCGCGCTGGTGCAGGCGCGTGAGGCGGACGATGCGCTGACAGATGACGAGATCGTCTCCAACATAAGCCTGCTGTTCGGCGCCGGGCACGAGACGACGACGAACCTGATCGGCAACGGCGTGCTGGCGCTGCACCGCAACCCGGCGCAACTGGCGCGCCTGCGCGCGGATCCGGGCCTGATCCCGAACGCCGTCGAGGAGCTGCTGCGCTACGACAGCCCGGTCCAGCTCACCGGCCGGATCGCCATGCAGGATCACGAGATCATGGGCGAGCGCATCGCCCGCGGCGCGCACGTCATCGCCCTGCTCGGCGCCGCGAACCACGATCCGGTGGCCTACGCGGGCGACCCCGATGCGCTCGATGTGGGCCGGCCAGGCGTGCGCGCCATCAGCTTCGGCGGCGGCCTGCATTTCTGCCTGGGGGCGCAGCTTGCCCGCATCGAGGGGGAGATCGCGCTGCGCCGCTTGCTGGAGCGCCTGCCCACTCTGCGGCTGGCCAACCCGGACGACGTCACCTGGAAACCGACGGTGACGCTGCGGGGGCTGGTGGAACTTCCGGCAGAGTGGTAAATTAACACTGTTTAGGGCTTATGCCCTAGCACTCGGAGGGTGTCCGCAATGACCACAGAGCATTTTGACGTTGTGATCATCGGTGCCGGCCTGTCCGGCATAGGCGCCGGCTGCCACATGAAGATGCAGTGCCCGAAGAAGACCTATGTGGTGCTCGAGGGTCGCGAGACCATCGGCGGGACGTGGGACCTGTTCCGCTACCCGGGCATACGCTCGGATTCGGACATGTACACGCTCGGCTACGTGTTCCGCCCCTGGACCGAGGCCAAGGCGATCGCCGACGGCCCGTCCATCCTGAAATACGTGCGCGAGACGGCGGCGATGTATGGCGTCGACCAGAACATACGCTTCAGGCACAAGGTGATCCAGGCTGACTGGTCGTCCGCGGACGCGCTGTGGACGGTGCAGGCCGAGACGGGCGGCGAGCACGTGACCTTCACCTGCGGCTTCCTGTTCACCTGCAGCGGCTACTACGACTACGCCGGCGGCTACACGCCGGAATTTGCCGGCCGCGACAGCTACAAGGGCCAGGTGGTACACCCGCAGTTCTGGCCGGAGAACCTGGACACGTCCGGCAAGAACGTGGTGGTCATCGGCAGCGGTGCCACTGCCGTCACCCTGGTGCCGGCCATCGCCAGGAACGCCGCACACGTGACGATGCTGCAGCGCTCGCCCAGCTACGTGGCGTCGCGCCCGGCCGAGGACGCGTTTGCCAACAGGCTGCGGAAATACCTGCCGTCCAGGCTCGCCTACAGCATCATACGCTGGCGCAACGTCAGCCTGCAGCTTTTCCTGTTCAACATGGCCCGCAGCAAGCCGGCCAAGTTCAAGCAGCAACTCATCAGCCTGGTATCGAAAGAGCTTGGTGCGGACTACGACGTGGCCACGCACTTCACGCCGAAATACAATCCCTGGGACCAGCGCCTGTGCCTTGTTCCCGATTCCGACCTCTTCCAGTCAATCAAGACCGGCAAGGCCACGGTAGTCACCGACACTATCGAGCGCTTCACCGAGACAGGGATCAAGCTCACCTCCGGACAGGATTTGCCGGCCGACATCGTGGTGACCGCGACCGGCCTGAAGATGCAGATCCTGAGCGGCATGACGATCAGCGTCGATGGCGCGCGCGTCGATTTCGGCAAGATGATGAGCTACAAGGGCATGATGTATTCGGACGTGCCGAACCTCGCCACCGCGTTCGGCTACACCAACGCGTCCTGGACGCTGAAAGCGGACCTCACCTGCTCGTATGTCTGCCGCCTGCTCAACTACATGGACCAGCGCGGCCTGGTGGAAGCGCGGCCGACGCGAGACGCCGCCGTGCAGGAGGCGCCGTTCCTGGATTTCTCCTCCGGCTACGTGCAGCGCGCGCTGTCCGAGCTACCGCGTCAGGGAACCACAAAGCCCTGGAAGCTGAACCAGAACTATGCGTTGGATTTAATGGCGCTCAAGTTTGGCAAGCTGAATGACGGGACCATGGTGTTCAAGCGGCGTGCGGCCCGCAAGCAGGCAGCCTAGGCAGGCAGAGCATGCTTCGGACACAGGAGGCGAAAAACCTCCGGTCCGTCTCGGTAAACTTCAGCAGCCGCCGACAGGGAGCGAAAGTCTGGTCCTTTTCGAAAAAGGACTGCTTGCTTCTCGTGCCACGATGAGTTTGTCATCAAGTAGCTGTGTACCGCCCGCACTTACAACGACCTCCTGCTCAGGCGATGCAGGCTCACGCACGCGCAGTTCTGAAATGTCTGCGCGCAGACGCGTGTGCTTTGCGTGTCCCCTGGGTGATGCGGCCGCTCACGTCCGTCTCACACGTTTAGCTCACGGTGAACTGTCCCGTGATGAATGATGATGAGATGTTCGGCGCTGTGCGCGTCTGTCACAGGAAAGTGCCGCTGATCACGACTGTGTTCAAGAATATACGTGTTCAAACGAAGCGTGTCTTGCGCACCGCGGCCGCGATGAACTCCTGCGTCAGATGCGGGTAAATTCGTCCCTCGCGAGCCGAGGAGTTTGGTGGCTTCCAAGTCTGGCGCCAGACACTGCATGAACTTTGTTGATCCCGTGCAGGTCCGGCAACGCCTCGACAGGGGGGCTGTTCGTGCAGTCTTGGGAGGTCTATAGGCTGAGGCTTCAACAGGAGTGCGTATCTATGGCTATCGGGACGGTAAAGTGGTTCAACCCGGACAAGGGGTTCGGATTCATCTCCCCGCAAGACGGCGGCAAGGATGTTTTCCTGCACATCACGGCGGTGCAGGCAGCCGGGCTGACGACGGTGAAAGACGGGCAGAAGGTCAGCTTTGAAGTGGTCAGCGAACGCGGCAAGCTGGCAGCTTCTGCTCTGAAGCTGGCGTAGGAACATCCTGCAGGGCGCTTTCGGGGCAACCCGGAGCGTCCACCACCACAGAGCGGCCGCTCCATGTCACGCCCGCCGGCTCGCTGGTTTGCAGGCGCGTAAGTTGCTTTTGTTATCACATCGGTGATTGCAGACCACGCGGGGATCAAGGTAATCCACGCCGCAACTTAGCCTTTGGATACCCCGCATGCGCCAGTGTGTCACTGCGATAATTCTTTGCACCGGGTTGGCCGGATGCTTCGTCGCTCCTTCCGCGCCGCCGCCGGTTCCCGCACCGCGGGTGGAAGTCGTGCCGCCGCCGCCTACGCCGCGCGTGGTGTGGCAGCCCGGCGGCTGGCACTGGAGCGGCGGCAGCTATGCCTGGGTTCCCGGCCATTACGTGCAACGCCTGGCTGCATACCACCGTTGGGTCCCCGGCCATTGGACTCCAGCAGGCGTGTGGGTGGCCGGGCGCTGGGTCTAGTCCAGGCTGGCTGATCCGGTCTGCAACGCGTCCTGCACGCGTTGCACGGTGATCGCGTTCATCCCGGCGCGCGCACCTTCCGGCGGGATGATGGGCCGTATCATCTTGCTGTGGCGAAGCGGTCCGGAGGCTCCGAACAGGCCGAAGGCGGGTCTGCCGCAAGCGGCACGCAAGTTCATCAATCCACTGTCATTGCCGAGAAAGACATCGGCCTCCGCAAGCAAAGCGACGATCTCGGGCAGCGCCCAGCCGGTCACCGCATGAACACTGCCGGGGCCGGTCTTCGCCAGAATGGCCCTGACCAGCCCGGCTTCGTGGGCGGCGCCTAGCACCAGGATCGTGCCTGGGTTCGCCTGCAGCTGCAGCGTGGCAAGGGCAGCGAAACGCTCGCCAGCCCATTGCCGCTTGCCGCCATGCGCCCCGACGCCCAGGGCCAGGAACGGACGCGGCAGATGCTGCAGGCGCGCCAGGACGCGCGCCAGAGCCCTCTCGTCTACCCGGACTGAAGGTTCGGGCAGGTTTGCGAAACCGAGCGCCGCCGCATAGGCGCTGGCCTGGTCAAATGCCTCGCCAAAACGGACGGCCCGATCGAGAAACGGACCCCTGTTCAGCCACGTGCGCTGGGCGACGGTGTAGCCGTAACCATACCGGTGGCGGATCCCGGCCAGGCGCATCGCAGCGGCCAGCGACGCGCCGTGATGCAGCAGCACACAGCAACAGGCACGCGTCTTCCTGAGCGTCGAGACGAGGCGCGGGAAGCCGAGCGGGCCATCGTGATAGCCCGTGCCCTGACGCGGGTTGCGGTCGAACCAGACGATGCCGGCGACGTCCGGATCGTGTGCCAGAAGTGCGTCGGCCTGCGTGCTTGGTTTGGTGACCAGGGTTACGGGTCCGTGCCGGTGAGCCAGGGCGCGGATGAGGGGGAGATGCCAGATCAGGTCGCCTAGGCCGGGGCGGGGCTGGAAGACTAGCAAGTTAGGCAAGGCCTTCTTTTTTGAAAAAAAGAAGCAAAAAACTTTTGCTCCCTGTCGGCGGGTTCCCAGAAAATTCACGACGGCGGAGTCGAAGGTATGCGCCTCTTCTTTGAAAAGGTTGGGCTGTTACTTTTTTTCGTAGCCGCCGGCGTGCGCCTCCCGCCAGGCCAGCGCATGGGCCACGATTGTGGGCAGAGCGTCAAAGCGCGGCGCCCACCCCGTCTCCCGCCGCAGCAGATCGGACCCCGCCACCAGTACCGCCGGATCGCCGGCGCGCCGGTCCGCCATGCGCACCGGCACCGCGCGGCCGCTCACCTGCTCCACGGTGCGTATCACGTCCATCACCGAATGGCCGGCGCCGTTGCCGAGATTGTAGGTGACGGAGCGGTGGTCCAGCGCGTCCAGCGCGCGCAGATGGGCCTGCGCCAGGTCGGCCACGTGAATGTAGTCGCGTATGCAGGTGCCGTCCGGCGTGGGGTAATCCTGGCCGAACACCGCGATCTCCTGCCGCCGGCCCAGCGCGGCGTCGATGACGAGCGGGATGAGGTGGGTCTCGGGGTTGTGGTCCTCGCCCAGGCGGCCCTGCGAATCTGCGCCTGCGGCGTTGAAGTAGCGCAGGCAGGCGGAGCGCAGGCCGTGTATGCGGTCCGCCCAGAACAGCGCGCGCTCCAGCATCAGCTTGCTCTCGCCGTAAGGCGAGCCGGGCTCGATGTGCTCGGCCTCGTCGATCGGGATGCGTTGCGGGTTGCCGAACAGGTTGGCGGTGGAGGACAGCACGAATTTGCTGACACCGTGGCGTACGCAGGAATCAATCAGGCCGATACCCAGGCCGGCGTTCTCGGCAAGGTAGAAGAACGGGCGCTGCATGCTCTCGCCGACGAGAGAGAGGGCGGCGAAGTGGAACACCGCGTCCCAGGGGCCGTCGGCCAGGGTGCAGTCCAGCGTGATGCGGTCGGCCAGATCGGCTTGTATCAGGGTGGCGGGGGGCAGGACGGCCTGCGTGTGGCCCTGGCGCAGGTTGTCGTAGACGGTGACTTGGTGGCCGGCGTCGAGCAGGGCGAGCACGAGGTGACTGCCGACATAGCCGGCGCCGCCGGTGACCAGATAGCGTCCCATGATTTGCGCCCTCTTATACTGGCCGGCCTTGCGGATGACTATCGCAGACGCGGACACGGTCGTCTTTCAAACTGCGCAATGCCCGTCGGGATTTGCCGGATTAAGCCTGAAACCATCAGCCGCTGCGGAAGAGGCGCCTCGTTCGGACTGGCCTGTCATGGGCCCGTCGCAACCTGCCCGTTCTTCAACGTCACCACCCGGTCCATACGCCCGGCCAGCTCGGCATTATGAGTGGCGATAAGCGCTGCCACGCCCTGCTCGCGAACGATCGAGAGAAGCCTGGCGAACACCACATCCGCCGTGCCTGCGTCGAGGTTGCCCGTCGGCTCATCGGCGAGCAGGACAGCCGGTTTGTTTGCCAGAGCGCGCGCGATCGCCACGCGTTGCTGCTCACCGCCGGAGAGTTTGCCAGGCAATTGCGCGGCACGTGGGGCCAGGCCGAACGCGGAGAGCAAATCGTGCGCGCGGTCGCGGGCTGCGCGCCTGGGCGTGCCGCCGATCATCTGCGGCAAGGTCACGTTTTCCAGGGCGGAGAACTCGGCGAGCAGGTGGTGGAACTGGTAGACGAAGCCGATGCGGTCGCGCCTGATCTGCGTGCGTGCGGCGTCGCTCAGGCCGCCGGCATCGATGCCGTCCACGAAGACCGCGCCGGAATCCGGGCGCTCGAGCAGGCCGGCCAGATGCAGCAGGGTGGACTTGCCGGTGCCCGAGGGCGCCACCAGGGCGACGATCTCGCCGCGCCGCAGAGTGAGGCTGGCGCCGCGCAGTATCTCCAGGTCGCCGGCACCGTTTTTATAGACGCGGCCGACGGCGCGCATCTCCAGCGGTTCACTCATGGCGCAGAGCTTCGACGGGGTCCGTGCGCGCCGCGCGCCAGCTTGGATACAG
Source organism: Rhodospirillales bacterium (assembly GCA_903643085.1). Lineage (GTDB taxonomy): Bacteria > Pseudomonadota > Alphaproteobacteria > Acetobacterales > Acetobacteraceae > BOG-908. The sequence continues at coordinate 10,146 of CAHJWU010000005.1, read as the reverse complement.
CGTGGCGAGCAGGGACAGGACGAGCGCCATGAGCACGACCTGGCTGACGGTGACGAAGTCCAGTTTCGCCGGCAGGTGTTCGAGGTAATACACGGTGGGGTCGAACAGCGTGGTGCCGGTGAGGCTTTGCAACGCCTGGCGTATGGCCTCGATGTTGAGGCAGAACACCACGCCTGTCAGCGTGCCTATGACAGTGCCGGTGACGCCGACAGAGGCGCCGCACATCAGGAATATGCGCAGGATCGCGCCCCGGCCGGCGCCGAGCGTGCGCAACACCGCAATGTCGCGCGTCTTGTCCTTCACCATCATGATGAGTGAGGAGACCACGTTGAACGCGGCCACGATGATGATGAGCGTCAGGATCAGGAACATCACGTTCTGCTCCACCGTGACGGCGGCGAAGAAACTGTCGTTGCTCTGCGTCCAGTCGAAGATGCGCAGGCCCTGCCCGGCCAGCGCGTCACGCACTTCGCGCGTCACCGTGGAGACGTGCTGCGGGTCGGCCACCATCACCTCGATCTGCGTCACCGCGCCGGGTTTCTGGAAATACACCTGCGCGGCCTGCAACGGCAAAAAAGTGTAGGTGCTGTCGTATTCGTTCATGCCGGCCTGGAAGATGGCCACCACGCGGTAGGCGCGCACGCGCGGCACGGTGCCGAACGCGGTCACCGCACCGTCCGGCGAGACGAGGGTGATCTTGGCGCCGATGTCGAGTCCGAAGCGGTCCGCCAGCGCCTGGCCTACGGCGATGGCGCTGTCGCCGTTGAAGTCGTCGAGCGAGCCGGCGCGTATGTTGCCTGCGATCGACGGCAGTTTGCGCAGATCGGCCTGGCTGATGCCGCGCGCGATACCGCCGGAGTTCTGGCTGCGGCCGGTCAGCAGGACCTGGCCCTCGATCACCGGCGTGGCCGAGACCACACCGGGCAGTGCCGCTATTTTCCCGGCCAGCGGACCGTAATCGGTGATGCCCGCCGGCGTGCTGCCGTACACGTCCAGATGGCCTTGCAGGCCGAGTATGCGGCCGAGCAGGTCGTCCTTGAAGCCGGACATCACGGCCATGACGATGATCAGCGTGGCCACACCGAGCGCGATGCCTATAAGCGAGAAGATCGCGATGACGGAGACGAAGCGCTCGCCGCGCCGCGCACGCAAATAGCGGCCGGCAATCGCGCGTTCGAACGGGCCGAACATCCTAGAGCACGCGCGCGAGCGCGTCCCGCAACGCCATGTCCTCGCGCGCGCCGGTGGCGCGGTTCTTCAGCTCCACGCGGCCGGCGGCGGCACCGCGCGGGCCCACGATGATCTGCCAGGGATGGCCCATCAGATCGGCATCGGCGAACTTGCCGCCTGCCCGCTCGTCGCGGTCGTCCAGCAGCGCGCGTCCGCCGAACCTGCTATACGCCTCCTCGCAGATCGCGTCGCAGGCGGCGTCGCCGACGCGCAAGTTCAGGATGCAGGCGGGATATGGCGCCACGCTCGCGGGCCAAATGATGCCGGCCGCGTCATGCGACGCCTCGATGATGGCGCCGACCAGGCGCGAGACGCCTATGCCGTAGCTGCCCATTTCCGGCACGATGGTGTCGCCATCCGGGCCGGCCACGGAAAACTTCAACGGATCGCTGTATTTGCGGCCGAAGTAGAAGATCTGGCCCACCTCGATACCACGCCCTTCCCGCTTCTGCGCCGCATCCACCTCCGCCCAGCGCGCCAAATCGTGCTTCTCCTCCGTGGCGGCATAGTATGAGTTTATCAGCTCGTGAAACGCCGCCAGATCCGCGGGCGTGCCGTAAGAGAAGTCGGATTGCAGATAGTCGAGTTGTTCCAGCGTGGCGTCGTAGAACACCTGGCTCTCGCCCGTGGGTGCCAGCACGATGAACTCGTGGCTGAGGTCGCCGCCGATCGGCCCCGTATCGGCCAGCATCGGGATGGCGCGCACCCCAAGCCGCTGGAACGTTCGCATGTAGGCCAGCATCATGCGGCGATATGTGTTGACCGCGCCTTCGTAGTCCAGATCGAAGGAATACGCGTCCTTCATCAGGAACTCGCGGCCGCGCATCACGCCGAAACGCGGGCGCATCTCGTCGCGGAACTTCCACTGTATGTGGTACAGGACCTGCGGCAGCTCGCGATAGGATTTGATCGCGTTGCGGGCGAGGTCGGTGACCATCTCCTCGTTCGTCGGCCCGTATAGAAGGTCGCGCTCGTGACGGTCGCGTATGCGCAGCATCTCCGGGCCATAGGCGTCGTAGCGGCCGCTTTCCCGCCACAGATCGGCGGTCTGCAGCGTCGGCATCAGTATCTCCTGCGCCCCGGCGGCATCCTGTTCCTCGCGTACGATACGTTCGATGTTTCGCAGCACAAGCAGGCCAGCCGGCAGCCAGGCGTAGATGCCCGACGCGGTCTGTCGTATGAGGCCGGCGCGTAGCATCAGGCGGTGCGAGGCGATCTGTGCCTCTGCGGGCGTTTCCTTCAGGGTGGGCACGAAACTTTGGGAGAGCCGCATTGCGCGTCCTAGGGTCGGTCGAGCGCGGTGTGTAGCCTGGGCGGATACGGGAAGAAAGGAAGCCTTTTTAGAACGGCAAAAGACGTTTGCTCCCTGTCGGTCAACGCCGCGACAGCCGCTGTCCGTGGGAGGCCAGTCCAACATCACGACGTGGAAAATCGTCTGGTTTATCTTCCGAAGAGATGCCTGCTTCCTTGCCGACGCGGCCGAGCCTGAAATTATGCTGCGTCGCAACACGGTTTGACGCAAGAAATTACGCCAAAAGTGTTAATAGTTGATGACGCGGTGTTTATGTCCTGCTACCAAAAAAGCGGCCCTGCACACCGGCGGCGGCAGGGCCAAGTTTAGGGAGGAAACGCCAGTCACACGACAGGAGGAGGAACGCCCTCGTCCTGTCGGTGATTATTCCAGGCCGCCTTCTGCCGCGTCCACTCAAATCTATCGCCAGTCGCGGGAATAATACGCGCGCTGGACACCCCAAGCGCGTATTCTGGGCACTAGCCCGGCTTGGCTGTATAATCGTCAGGCATCTTCAGTATGCCGTGCCGGAAACTGAGCCAGTCGCTCTCTATCAGCCCAACCACCACAAGCCAGATCACGAACGACACCGCCGTGGTGATCAGAATCTTTCGGCCGATGCGCGCCTGCGCCGGCGCGCCGCGCCAGCCGGTGTCCCGGTCGGCCTCGGCCACCGGCTTGGTGCCGAGCGGCAGGACGGCAAACAGCGCCGTCCACCATATCAGCACATAGACGACGAACGCGGTGAACCAGTTCACGTCACACGCGCAACAGGTGAACGTCCACCATCGGCTTCTTGCCCAGCTTGCGCCCGACGATCTTGCGCAGAGCCGCCCGTGCGGCGTCCTGCAGCGCGCTGTCATCGCGCCGCAAAGGCGCGGGCAGGTCCGCCACGGCGGCGCCGAAATCGCGGCTCAGCCGCTCGGTCTCCGGATCCTCCGGCTCGAATAGGCCAGGGGCGGTGACGCGCGCGCGGCCCATCACTCGTCCTGTCGCGTCCACCGCCAGGCTGCCCACCACCACGCCGTTGAACAGCATGCGCCGGCGCGCCGCCATCACGCCGCCCTGCAGCGGCACCACGCGGTTGCCGTCCAGCGCCAGGCGGCCGACAGGGGCCGAGTCGGTCACCGCCGGCCGCCCTGGATAGAGCGACAATATGTCACCGTTTTCCAGCATCACCGGCGTGGCGCCCAGTTCCTGCGCCAGCGAGGCATGCGCCGTCAGATGCCGCCACTCGCCGTGCACGGGCACGCTGTATTGCGGGCGCACGAGGCGGTACAGCCGGCGCAACTCGTCGCGCGCCGGATGGCCGCTGACATGGACCATGTGGTCGTTGTCGGTCATCACGCGCACGCCGCGGCGGACCAGGTTATCCTGCACCGCGCCAATCGCCTTTTCGTTGCCCGGAATCATGCGGCTGGAGAAGATCACCGTGTCGCCCTCGCCCAGCGCGATGCTGGGGTGGGTGTCGGCCGCCACGCGTGCCAGCGCGCTGCGGGCCTCGCCCTGGCTGCCAGTAATAAGAATGAGCAGGTTGTTGTCCGGCACGTCGTTGGCGCCGTCCTCGCTCACGAATTGCGCAATGGTGCTCAGATAGCCCGACTCGCGCGCCGCCGTCTCCAGGTTGCGCAGGCTGCGCCCGACCAGCGCCACGCTGCGGCCGGCGTCGCGCGCGGCGATCGCCACGCTCTCCACGCGCGCCACGTTGCTGGCAAAGCAGGTGACCGCGATGCGGCCCTCGATGGATTTGATCAGCGTGGCAAGCGAACGGCGTACGTCGCCCTCCGAGCCGGAGTGGCCCTCCACCAGCGCGTTGGTGCTGTCGCACACCATCGCCAGCACGCCCTCGTCGCCGAGTGCCGAGAATGCCGCCTCGTCCGTGGGCGGACCCACCAGCGGGTGCGGGTCCAGCTTCCAGTCGCCGGTGTGCACGATAGTGCCGTAAGGTGTGCGTATCGCCAGGCCCTGCGCTTCCGGGGTGGAATGCGCCACACGCAGGAACTGCAGGCGGAACGGCCCCAGCTCGAAGGAGCCGCCAGGCGGGATCACGGTGATCTTCACCTCGTTGATGAGATGCGCCTCGGTCAGCTTGCGTCGCAGCACGGCGGCGGTGAACGGCGTGGCATAAACCGGGCAGCGCAGTTGGCGCCACAGATGCGCCACCGCGCCCACATGATCCTCGTGCGCGTGGGTGATCACCAGGCCCAGCAGCTTGTCCCGCCGCTCGGCGATGAAGGCCGGGTCCGGCATGATCACGTCCGCTTCCGGCAGCTCGTTGCCGCCGAAGCCGATACCGCAATCGATGGCCAGCCAGTGGCCGTCGCAGCGGTAGAGGTTGAGGTTCATGCCAATCTCGCCCGTCCCGCCCAAGGGCAGGAAGGCCAGGTCACCTGTTGTTGCGTCCATCAATCGCCTTCAATCGTTCTTGTTCTATCGGGTGGTAATCTGGGGGCGGAGTTGCGCTCGGCCAGCAGGCGCAGCCCGTCCAAGGTCAGGTCCGGGTCGATCCGGTCGAATATCTCTGTGCCTTCGGAGAACAGCGGGGCCAGTCCGCCCGTCGCCACGATCTTCGCCGGCTTGTCTATCTCTCGCCGCATACGGGCGACCAGGCCTTCGATCAGGCCCACATAGCCCCAATATATACCGGATTGCATCGCAGAGACAGTGCCCGTGCCGATCACCGCCTGCGGCCGGCCGATGCCTATGCGCGGCAGGCGGGCGGCCGCCTGGTGCAACGCCTCTATCGACAGGTTGATGCCTGGGGCGATGGCGCCGCCGAGATAGGCGCCGTCCTCGCCCACCACGTCGAACGTGGTCGCCGTGCCGAAATCGATGACGATCAGGGACTGGCGGAAGTGGCGATACGCAGCCAGCGCGTTGAGCAGGCGGTCCGCGCCCACGTCCTCGGGGTTGTCGACGCGTATGTCGAACCCCCAGTCCAGCCTGGCGCGCGCCACCAAAGGCTCCACCATGAACCATTCGCGACACAGGCGGCGCAAATGATACAGCGCGGCGGGCACCACGGTGCCTATGACGGCGCCGCTGACCAGGTCAGGGGTGAGGCGGCTGTGGGTGAGCAAAGTGAGGAGCCAGACAGCGTATTCGTCGCTGGTGCGCTGCGGCTCGGTGGCTATGCGCCAGATGCCGGCATAGCGTCGGCCGTCATGGACGGCGAAGACGACGTTCGTGTTGCCGGCGTCTATGACTAGGAGCATGAGGCGGTGGTAAGCAGGACAGCGTTCTTTTCTGAAAAGAACCAGGGATCTTTTGTCTTCCCGCCTGCACGTAGGGGCGACCTGATGCCGCCAGTATGATCTTCGGCAAGAACACTTTTTGCGTTAGTCCTGGCGCCAGGACCGAGAGTTTGCTTCTTTTGTCTTAAAAAAGAAGGCTTTCCTTCCCTGTTCACGCCAGAAAAACCTCAGCGCTGCTGATCACCGAAGCTTCACCAGAAATACGTAGCTCGCCTTTGGACGTCAGGCCGGCGAACGCGCCGCGCACCTGGCGCCGGGCCGTCTTCACGTCCAGCAAAGTGCCGACAGGATGCGCGCGGGCCAGCCAGGCTTCGACCAGATCGCCTGTCTCACGCGCGCCCCACTCGTCCAGCGCGGCTAGGACGCGCGCGGCCACAATCGCGGCAGGCGGCACGGGCGGCGGAAGCCTGGCGGTCTGGCGGCCCGTGACTTGCGGCGCCGTGGCGAGGTTCGCGCCCAGGCCGATCACCACGAAACCTCCCTTGCCCGGCTGGCTGTCGATGAGGATGCCGGCGAGCTTGGCGCCGTGCAGCAGGACGTCATTGGGCCATTTCAGCATAAGGCCGTCGGTGTAGAGGCCGAGGGCTTCGTAGAGCGAGATCGCGGCGAGGAGCGCCCACCTGCCCGGCTCGATCCGCGGCGTACCGGGCCGCAGCAGGACAGACAGGTTGAGGTTGCCGGGCGGGGATGCCCAGGAGCGGCCGCGGCTGCCGCGGCCGGCTGTCTGCAGATCGGCGAGAACCGCCAGGCGCCCAGGCTCGCCGGTGTGGGCGGCCTGCAGTGCCGCATCCTGGGTGGAGGGCAGTGCTGCGTGTCGTTCCAACCGCCAGAGGGGCGGCGATGTCGGCATCACCCGAACAGGGCCTTTGCCGCCGTGGTGGCGGCACCCAGGAACGGCGCCGGGAAGAAGAAGAAAACCAGCGTGAAGACGCCGGTTGCCATGGCGACGAAGGAGAGCGAGCCGGAGCGCGCATCGAACGGCGCCTCGGACGGGTCGAAGAACATGACCTTGATGACACGCAGGTAGTAGAACAGGCCGACGACGCTGGTCAGCACGCCGATGATGGCGAGCGTCCACATGCCGGCATCCACCGCGGCCTCGAAGACGAAAAACTTGCCGGCGAAACCGGCGAAGGGCGGAATGCCGCCCATGCTCAGCATGAAAATGGTCATCAGGATGGCCAGCGTCGGGTCGTTCTTCGCCAGGCCGCCAAGATCGCTGATGTTCTCGATGGCGTGGCCGCGCCGGCGCATGGCGACGATGCAGGCGAACACGCCGGCCGACATGACGACGTAAGTCAGCAGGTAGACGAGCACGCCCCGCACGCCGGTCTGCGTTCCGGCGGCAAGCCCGATCAGCGCGTAGCCCATGTGGCCGATCGAGGAATACGCCATCAGCCGCTTGATGTTGGTCTGCGCGATTGCGGCGAAGCTGCCCAGCAGCATCGATGCGATGGCGACCACGATGATGATCGGCTGCCACTGGATGGCGATGTGGCCGAACGGGCCGAACATCACACGCAGCAGCACCACGAAAGGTGCGACTTTTGGCGCCGTGCTCATGAAGGCGGTGACCGGCGTGGGCGCACCTTCGTACACGTCCGGCGTCCACATGTGGAACGGCACGGCGGACAGTTTGAAGGCCAGCCCGGCTATGACGAAGGCGATGCCGACGATCAGGCCGGTGGAGACGCTGGCCGGGTTGGTGACGGCCTGCGCGATGTGGATGAAATCCATCGAGCCGGAGAAACCGTAGGTCAGCGAGATGCCGTAGAGCAGCAGGCCGGAAGCCAGGGCGCTAAGGACGAAGTATTTCAGGCCGGCTTCGGAGGAACGTATGTCGTCGCGCGCGAAGGCGGCCAGGACGTAGATGGCGAGCGATTGCAGCTCAAGGCCCATGTAGAGCGTCATGAGGTTGTTGGCGGACGCCATCACCATCATGCCTACCGTGCTGAGCAGCATCAGCACCGGGAACTCGAAGCGGCCTATGCCCTGGCGCTGGTTGTAGTCCAGCGAGAGTATGGCGCACAGCGCGGTGCCGAGCAGGATGAGCAATTTCGCGAACTTGGAAAACGCGTCGCTGACGAAGAGGCCGTAAAAGCCCACGTCGCTGCGCGTGCCGATAACGAGCACGGCGGTGATGGCGCAGGCGCCCAGCGCCGCCATCGTGCAGATCAGCGAACTGTCCCGCTTCTGCAGCACGCCGCCGATCAGGATGGCCATTGCCGATATCGCGAGCACGATTTCCGGTGTGGCGAGACCCCAGCTCATGGCACGGCTCCCGCCAGCTTCGTTGTGGCGTGCGCCAGGTTCAGCGCCTGCGCGTGCTGATCGACCATGGCGGACACGGTGGCGCCGAAGAAGCTGGTAAAGCTGCTTGGATAGATGCCGAGCCAGATCGTGAGTATCGCGAGCGGCGCGAATATCACCATCTCGCGCGGCGACAGATCCAGGATGGATTTCAGGTCCGGCCTGACCAGCTGGCCGAAGATCACTCGGCGATACAGATAGAGCATGTAGGCGGCACCGAGCACCATGCCGAAGCTGCCGAGCAGCGCCAGCCAGAGGTTCACCTGAAACGCGCCGACCAGGACGAGGAACTCGCCGACGAAACCCGACGTGCCGGGCAGGCCGATGGAGGCCATGGTGAACAGCATGAACACGAACGCGTAGGCCGGCATGCGGTCGGCCAGGCCGCCATAGCGCGCGATCTCGCGCGTATGCATGCGGTCGTAGATCACGCCCACGCACAGGAACAAGGCGGCAGAGACCACACCGTGCGAGATCATCTGGAACAGCGCACCGTCTATGCCCTGTATGTTGAAGGTAAAGATGCCGATCGTGACCACACCCATATGCGCCACCGACGAATAGGCGATCAGCTTCTTCATGTCCTCCTGTGCCAGCGCCACCAGCGACGTGTAGATGACCGCAATGACGCCAAGCGCGAACATCAGCGGCGCGAAATGCTGTGCGGCGATCGGCAGCATCGGCACGGAAAAGCGCAGGAAGCCATAAGCGCCCATCTTAAGCAGCACGCCGGCAAGGATGACGGAGCCGGCTGTGGGCGCCTCCACATGCGCGTCGGGCAGCCAGGTGTGCACGGGCCACATCGGCACCTTGACCGCGAAGGCGGCCAGGAAGCCGAGGAACAGCCAGAACTGCATCCTGGGGCTGAACGGTGTATGCAGAAGCGTCGTGATGTCCGTGCTGCCGGCCTGGTGCCACATCGCAAGCAGCGAGAGCAGCATCAGCACGGAACCGGCGAACGTGTAGAGGAAGAATTTAAGCGACGCGTACACACGCCGCGGGCCGCCCCAGATGCCGATAATGAGATACATCGGTATCAGCACGCCCTCGAAGAAGAAGTAGAACAGCAGGAAGTCGCTGGCCGAAAACATGCCGACCATCATCGTCTCGAGGAGAAGAAAGGCTGCCATGTATTCGCGAACGCGCGCACGCACGCTGTCCCAGCTTGCCAGGATGCAGACCGGCGTGAGCGCGGTGGAGAGCAGCACGAACAGCACGGAGATGCCGTCCACGCCCATGCGGTAGCCGATGCCGTACGCCGGCAGCCAGTCCGCACTCTCCCGGAACTGGTAGCCGGCCTCATGCAAATCGAACCGCGTCCACAAGACAAGCGACATCAGGAATACGATCAGGCTGGTCCACAACGCGGTCCAGCGCGCGTTCTGTGCGGTGGTCTCATCGTCTCCACGCAGGGTCATCAGGATGGCGACGCCCAGCAATGGGAGGAACGTTACCAGCGAGAGCACGGGAAAGCCCGCGGCGTTTGCTTCTATCACCGGGTCTGACTCTCAGAGGAAGGAAGACAAGCAGTTGTTTTTTGAGAACAACCAAAAAACTTCTGCTTCACCGACGATGGTGAGTCGCAGGTCTGTCCGGATGAAACCGGCTGGTGCGGATGCGGGGAGATCATCGCACCAACACAAAGAAAGTCACCATGCAGACCAACCCGATCAGCATGGTGAACGCGTAGACCGCGATCGAACCCGTCTGGATGCGCACCACCTGGACCGAACCGCCCGCCGCCATGCTGGCCAGGCCGTTCGGCACCCCGTCGATGATTTCGGCGTCGCCGACTTTCCAGAGAAAACGCGCCAGCCAGATAGCGGGCCGCACGAAGATCGCGTCATACAGTTCGTCGAAATACCATTTGTTCAGCAGGAACAGGTAGACGCGGGGAAACAGCGCGGCCAGTCGGACGGGTAGCGCGGGGCGCAGGATGTAGAAGACGTAGGCCAAGGCGAAGCCGAGAACGCCGGTGGCGGTGGGCAGCAGGCCGACCAGCAGCGGCGTACGTTCCACCTGTTGCAGAACGTGGTTGTTCGGGCCGTTGAAGACGGCAGA
>CAHJWU010000004.1 GCA_903643085.1 Rhodospirillales bacterium | reverse complement strand
CGGCGCCGGCGAGCAGGGCGGGACCGGTAAAAGCCAGCAGTGTCCAGGTGCCGATGGACATCGGCGAGGTGCGCCTGGCGATGCGCAGCATGTTGTAGAAGCGCTGCGGCGTGTGCAGGTCCCACACCAGGAGCGCCGAGCCGATCGTGGGCGCAAGCAGGGAGAGGTAGCGCGAGCGGCGGGCCAGCTTGCCGCCGGCGCTGCCCTGGGTGGCTTCGGCGATGGCGCCGATGATGGCGCTGGCGCCGGACAGGCCGGCGAGTGCTATGTAGCCGCCGACCACCCAGTTATTGAACGGCGCCGGCTTGAGCTGCGACCGGCCGTAGTAAGTGGGGCCGTCCCACTTGCCCGGGCGCCTGATGGTGTCGTGCGCGTCCTGGCCGGTTTCGGGTTTCTCGTCTGGTGCTTGTATCGCGGTCGGCTGGTAGTTCATCTGAGTGCTTTCAGGCGGGCAGGGAAGCAAGGCCTTCTTTTTTGAAAAAAAGAAGCAAAAAACTTTTTCTACTGACGCTGCTGACGCGCTCCGGTGTTTCCTGCGGCACCCGGCTGATGCAGATGCGGGGAGAGCAAAAGTTTTTTGGTTCTTTTTTTCAAAAAAGAACCGCTTACTTCTTCCTTCCTGGCGCCTCGGCCGCGAACAAGGCGAGCGCGGCCAGCGCCAGTGTGGCCACAGTCGCCAGTCCGGCGGTCAGCGCGGGCGCCACCCGGTTGGACGCGCGCGTGGGTGCCACCGGGAAGTTGTAGCGCTCCGGCCGGTCCGTCAGCAGGAAGAACGCGTTGAGGTGGCCCAGGCCGCCGGTGGCGCCTGGCGCGCCTGGCGTGCCGTAGAGGTAGGCGTTACCCACGCCCAGGCCGTGCAGCGTTTCCACCCGCGCGGCGGCGCGCTGCTGCAGGTCCGACAGCTCGCCGAACTGTATGCTGTCCGTGGGACAGGATTTGGAGCAGGCCGGCTCCAGGCCGCCCTTCAGGCGATCGTAGCACAGCGTGCATTTATGCGCCTTGCCGTCCGCGGTGCTGAGGTCGACCACGCCGAACGGGCATGCCGGGACGCAGTAGCCGCAGCCGTTGCAGATGTCCTGCTGGATCACGACGGTGTCGAACTCCGTCTTGAACAGCGCGCCGGTGGGGCAGGCCTCCAGGCACGGCGCGTTGTGGCAGTGCTTGCAGACGTCGCTGAGCATCAGCCAGCCGCTCTGGTAGGCCGGCTGATTGTTGCCGCGCACGCCGCCTCCGCCCTGCGACGCGTGGCCGCAGCCGCTCCGCGTATTTGCGTCAAGGCCGCTCCGCGGTGGGCCACGCAGGTCCGCCTGTTCCACGAACGCCACGTGGCGCCAGGAATTGGCCGAGAGCGCGCCGGTGTTGTCGAAGCTCTGGCCGGTCAGGCCCATGTTGTCGGCCGGCAGGTTGTTCCATTCCTTGCACGCCACTTCGCAGGCCTTGCAGCCGATGCAAACTGTGGTGTCGGTGAAGAAGCCGTAGGATTTGCCTGGCTCGATCAGGACGTGCGCGGTGAGTTCGCTCTCGTCGGGGATCGGCCCGCGAAGATGTGAAGCGGTCTGCTCGAGCGCGCGCGGGTGCGTGTCCATGTGCGTCAGACCGCCACTTCTATGGAACTGGCCACGTTGCCGATCAGGTTGGGCGCCGGCTTGTAGCTGACGCGCACGCGCGACTGGTGGCGTTGCAGGGTGGGAAGCTGGCCTGTCTCGGTGCCGCACAGGTAGCCGAGTATGAACAGGTGGCCCACGCCGTCGTCGTCGGTCAGTTGAAAGCGGCTTTCCTGAACGATGGTGACGACGCCTTCCATGGTTTTGGCCAAATTTCAAACCTTCCGTCCGCACCCGCATAGACGTGGCACGGGTTCCGCGGCGTGAAGAACCTCGCGGTCTGGAAGTTGCCTGTCACCTGATCGGGCAGCTTGCCGGTTTGAAAGCCCTGGCCACAGCATTGGTGAATTTCAGCTCGAACCCGACGCCGTTGCCGGACGGGCCAGACGGCGGCTCGATCCCACATTGCTCGCGTCCCCGGTGGCGACCACGGTGCACCGGCACGGTGTCCGTGCGACAGCAGACCCGCGTCCGGGCTGGCCGTCCGAGTTCACGACATCGTTGGTTTGCGCACCTGGGGACGGGCGTCACATAGGAGGCATGCCGAAAAGCCCACGCTATCGTAACCTACGCCAGGGCATCGCGGGCCGCGTTGCCGGCTTCGTGCATGACTGGTCGCTGCCGCGCCAGCTCGCCGGGCAGAACGTCAAGTCCAAGGCGGCCGAGAGCGAGCTGTCCCGCAGCCTGCGTCCAAGGCTTGAGCAGGCCGACGCGGTGGGCACCAGCATCTGCCCGTTCTGCGCGGTCGGCTGCGGCCAGCTCGTCTACGCCAAGGGTGGCAGGCCGCTGCACATCGAGGGTGACCCGCGCAATCCGATCAACCAGGGAACGCTGTGCCCGAAAGGCTCCAGCACGCTTGGCGTGCTGCTCTCGCCGCAGCGCATCAACAAGGTGCTCTATCGCGCGCCGCATGCCACCGAGTGGGAAGAGCGGCCGCTGGAATGGGCGATGGACCGCGTGGCCGCGCTGACCAAGCAGGCGCGCGACGACACGTTCGTCGAGACACTGCCTGACGGGCGCATCGTCAACCACACCCTCGGCGTGGGCTCGCTGGGCGGCGCCACGCTGGACAACGAAGAGAACTACCTGATCAAGAAGCTGTTTGCCGGAGGGTTGGGAATCGTCAACGTCGAGAACCAGGCGCGCATCTGACACTCCTCCTCGGTGCCCAGTCTGGGCACCTCCTTCGGACGCGGTGCTGCGACGATGTCCCTCTGGGACCTCGAGAACGCCGACTGCATCGTGATCATGGGCTCCAACATGGCGGAGAACCACCCGATCGGGTTCCGCTTCGTGGTGGAAGCCAAGCGGCGTGGCGCCGAGATCATACATGTGGACCCGCGCTTCACGCGCACCTCCGCGCTGGCGGACGTGCACGCGCCGATACGCTCGGGCAGCGACATCGCGTTCCTGGGCGGCATCATCCATCATTTACTGGAACACGACCTCTGGTTCCGCGACTACGCGATGGCTTTCACCAACATCGCGCACATCATCGAGGGCGCCTACCGCGATCCCGAGGAGAACGACGGCGTGTTCTCCGGCTTCGATCCGCAAACCGGCTCCTACGAGACGGATAGCTGGCAATACGCAGGCAAGACGGTGCCGTCCTCGGTCTCCGAACATCGCGTGGCCAAGCAGGAGAATCACGGCGACGATTTCGAGAGCATGACCGAGAGCCCACCGGCGCGCGACGAGACGCTGCAGCATCCGAACTGCGTCTACCAGATCCTGCGGCGGCATTACGCGCGCTACACGCCGGAGATGGTGGAGCGCGTGACGGGCTGTCCGAGTGCCACGTTCCTGCGCGTGGCGCACGCGCTTGCGCGCAATTCGGGGCGCGAGCGCACCGGCACGTTCTGCTACGCGGTCGGCTGGACGCATCATTCGGTCGGCGTGCAGATCATCCGCGCGGCGAGCATCGTGCAGGGCCTGCTCGGCAACATGGGCCGGCCGGGCGGCGGCATCATGGCGCTGCGCGGCCACGCCAGCATACAGGGCAGCACGGACATACCCACGCTCTACAACATGCTGCCCACCTACCTGCCGCAGCCCAACGTGTTCCACGATCACGCCACGCTTGCCGGCTACCTGAAGACGGAGACGCCCCCCACCGGCTGGTGGACCAACATGCCGAAATACGCCGTGAGCCTGCTGAAAGCCTGGTACGGCCCGCATGCCACCGCGGAGAACGAGTGGGGCTACCAGCATCTGCCGAAGCTGACCGGAGACCTCTCCCAGCAGCCGATGACGATGGCAATGGTGGACGGCGTGATGCTCGGGCAGTTCATCATGGGCCAGAATCCCGTGGTGGGCGCGGTGAACTCCGATTTCGTCGAGCGCGGGCTGACCAGGCTGAAATGGCTTGTGGTACGCGACATGGCGATGACGGAGACCGCCAGTTTCTGGCAGAAGGGCCGCCTGGTGGAGCGCGGGGAGCTGAAGCCGGAGGACATCGGCACCGAGATATTCTTCTTCCCCACGGCGCTGTCCGGCGAGAAGGACGGCACGGTGACCAACACCGGCCGGCTGGTGCAGTGGCACGACAAGGTGCTGGAAGCGCCTGGCGACAGCCGGTCCGACCTCTGGTTCATGTACCATCTCGGCCGCCGGCTGAAGGCGATGTATGCGGACAGCACGCTCTCACGCGATGCGGCGATGCGTGCGCTGACCTGGGACTATCCGGAGAGCGGCGAGCGCGCCGAACCGGAGGCCGAGGCGGTGCTGCGCGAGATCAACGGCTACACGGTGGCCGACCGCAGGCCGGTGGAGAAATACCAGGACCTGAAAGACGACGGCAGCACCGCCTGCGGCGGCTGGATGTATTGCGGCATCTATCCGAAGGACGGCCACAACGTGGCGCGCGGCCGCACGCCGGATGGCCCGGATGGACCGGGCAGCCATCTCGGCTGGGCGTTCGCCTGGCCGGCCAACCGGCGCACGCTGTACAACCGCGCCTCCGCCGACCCTGCCGGCAAGCCGTGGTCCGAGCGCAAGAAACTCGTATGGTGGAGCGAGGACGATGCCAAATGGACCGGCACCGACGTACCTGACTACGTGGCCACGACGCGGCCGGATTACCGCCCGGACTGGTCGAAGCGCCCGCACGGCATGGACGCACTCGGCGGCGACAAGCCGTTCATCATGCAGGCGGACGGCAACATCCAGCTCTTCGTGCCGAGCGGCCTGAAGGACGGCCCGTTGCCCACGCATTACGAGCCGATGGAAAGCCCGGTGCACAACCCGATGTACAGCGTGCAGAGCAACCCCACCGCGCATGCGTGGCAGCGGCCGGGCAACGTGCTGCACAAACCGAGCGACCCAGCATTCCCCTACGTGTTCACCACCTACCGGCTGACCGAACTGCATTGCGGCGGCATCATGGGCCGGGTGGCGCCGCATACCGCGGAACTGCAGCCGGAGGCGTTCGTCGAGGTGTCGCCAGAGCTGGCAGGCGAACTCGGCATCGCGCATCTCGGCTGGACGGTGCTCTCCACCCTGCGCGGCGACATCGAGGTGCGCGCGATGGTGACGCAGCGCGTGCGCCCGTTCGTGATCGACGGGCGGGTGGTGCACCAGGTCGGCATGCCCTGGGTGTTCGGCTGGGAAGGCTACGCCCGCGGAGACATCGCAAACGTGCTTCTGGCCATCACTGGCGACGCAAACACCAGCATACATTCGACAAAGGCGGTGACGGTCAATTTACGCGCCGGACGCCTGCCCAACCCTGGCGGCACCAGCCATGGCCAGTGACACGGGCAAAGCGGCGCTGGCCGCGCTGGACACCATCCTGGCGCAAGAGCCGGAGCCGGATCAGGACCTGTTCTCCAAGACCATACGCTGCCTCAGCGTGTTCCGGAACGCGCTGATCGAGACCGGGCAGCGGACGCATCTGGCGCATGTGAACGCGGTCATCAGCGTGGTGATGGCCGGGCATTTCCCCCTGGGCAAATTGCCTTGGGAGGAGCTGCACAAGGCGCGGGGGTGGCTGGCGGAGGTGGTTGAGTAAGGCCTTCTTTTTTGAAAAAAAGAAGCAAAAAACTTTTGACTTCCGCATCTGCAGCAATCGGTTTCGTAAAGATAATTCCTGGCGCCGGAAAGGCGTGGGGATAAAAGTTTTTTGCTTTTTTTTTTCAAAAAAGAAGGCCTTGCCTCAATCCTTTCCAGGATCAGCCATCAGGCCGGCCGCCGTGATCCCGGCAACCGCAGCCGCCTCGTCGTTGTCGCCCACATCGCCGCTCACGCCCACTGCGCCGATGATTCCGCCGGCCGCGTCGCGCACCAGCACGCCGCCAGGCCCCGCCACCAGGCCGCCGGTGATGACGCTGCTGAGCGAGGCGACGAAAACCGGCATGTCGCGCGCACGCCTGGCTAGGCTGCGCGAACCCATCGCCATCGCCAGCGCGCCGTTTGCCTTGGCGCGCGCCACGTCGAAGCGGGCGTGGCTGGCGCCATCCTCGGCGGCACAGGCTTTCGGCGCCGCACGGCCGTCCAGCACGAGCACCAGCAGCGGCTGCAGGCTTTGCCCGCGGGCATGCGCCAGCGCGGCGGTGACGATGGTTTGCGCCTGGGCGAGAGTGAGGTCTGTCATGTGCGCGGTGCTCCGGGACGCAAGGAAGGAAAGCCTTCTCTAACTGTGTCGTCCGGAGAACCCGGACGATCCGGCCTCGGCGATTGGCTGGAAGCAAGGAAGCAGTTCTTTGAACAAACCAAAGAACTTTGTCTCTGCCCGGCGCGCGTTGCGGAGAGGGCGCGGCCTCAATCCTGCAGCACCCGGTCCGGCCGCATGGGCCGCGGCCGCGGAACAGGTACGACCGGCCCATGCAACGCCGAACCACGCCCGGACAGGGACGGATTGGTCATGAAATATTCGTGCGCGGAAACCGGCTTGGCACCGGGCGGCACCCGGGCCCACTCGCCGGAGCAATTGAGCTCCCAGGATTGCAGCGAGTCCTTGAGGTTCACCACCATGATCTGGTCGAGCACCTGCGCGTGCACCGTGGCGTTGCGTATCGGCACGAGCGTCTCCACGCGCCAGTCCATGTTGCGCTCCATCCAGTCTGCGCTGCTTATGTAGACCAGCGCGTGCCGGCTCGGCAGCCGGTGGCCGTTGCCGAACACGCAGATGCGGCCGTGTTCGAGGAAACGGCCGACGACGGATTTGACGCGTATGTTTTCCGACCGGCCCGGCATGCCTGGGCGCAGGCAGCAGATGCCGCGCACCACCGCCATCACCTGCACGCCTGCGTTCGAGGCGTCGTAGAGCTTGTCGATTAGTTTCGGATCGACCAGGCTGTTGAGCTTGAGCCAGATGGCGGCGGGTTTGCCGGCCTGCGCGCAGGCGATCTCCGAATCTATCAGCTCCATCAGCCTGGCGCGCAGCGTCAGCGGCGAGAACGCGAGCGCGTCCATGCGCTCCGGCTGCGCGTAGCCCGTCATGTAGTTGAACAGGCGCATCGCGTCACGCGTGAGGTCAGGGTCCGCGGTGAAGAAGCTGAGGTCCGTGTAGATGCGCGCGGTGATCGGGTGGTAGTTGCCGGTGCCGAAATGCGCGTAGCTGCGCATCGCGGTGCCTTCGCGGCGTACGACCAGGCTGATCTTGGCGTGGGTTTTCAGCTCGGCGAAACCGTAGACCACCTGCACGCCGGCGGCTTCCAGCGAACGCGCCAGGCGTATATTGGCCTCCTCGTCGAAACGCGCGCGCAGCTCCACCATGGCGGTGACGGATTTGCCGGCTTCCGAAGCCTCGATCAGGGCTTTTACGATCGGGCTGTCCCGGCTGGTGCGGTACAGCGTCTGCTTTATGGCGACCACGTTCGGGTCGTCCGCCGCCTGGCGGAGGAACTGCACCACCACGTCGAAGCTCTCGAACGGGTGGTGCGCGATGATGTCCTTGGCGCGTATGGCGGCGAAGCAGTCGCCGCCGAAATCGCGTATGCGCTCGGGGAAGCGCGGTGTGTAGGGCGTGAACAGCAGGTCCGGCCGGTCATCGAGGATCAGCTGCTTGAGGTCCACCACGCCGAGCAGACCGGGTTGCACGCTGATGTTCTCGCGGTCCGCGTCCAGGCTGTCGGCCACCAGGTCCACCAGCGGCTGCGGCATGTCAGAATCCACCGCGAGATGTATGACGCTGCCGCGGCGGCGTCGTTTCAGCGCCGTCTCGTACATGCGCACGAGGTCCTCGGCTTCCTCCTCGAACTCTATGTCGGTGTCGCGTATCAGGCGGAACAGGCCCTGGCCGGTGACGTAGAAGCCGGGGAACACGCGCTGCAGGAACATCGTGACCACGTCTTCCAGCATGACGAAGCGTATGCGCTCGCGGCCGGCGGCGGGCAGGCGGATGAAGCGGTCCACCTGGCCGGGAAGCGGGATCAGGCCGCGCATGTGGTAGCCGCCCTGCAGCGAGGCAGGGTTACCCGGGTCCTCCTCCCGGTGCAGCGCCAGCGCCATCACCAGGCCCATGTTCGGAATGAACGGGAACGGGTGCGCCGGGTCGATGGCCAGCGGGGTGAGTATGGGGAACACCCGCTCCATGAACCAGGTGTCCAGCCAGTTGCGTTCGTCCTCGCTCAGGCCGGCCGCGTTGCAGACCTCGATGCCGGCTGCCTCGAGTGCGGCGCGCAGGTCCAGCCAGACGCGCTGCTGGCGGTCCAGCAGGATACGGGCACGCTCGTTGACGTCGGCGAGCTGCTGCGCAGCGGTGCGGCCGTCCGGCGAGAGGCGGGTGAGGCCGGCGCGCGCCTGGCCGATCAGGCCGGCGATGCGCACGGAGAAGAACTCGTCGAGGTTGGCGGCCGAGATGCTGACGAAGCGCAGGCGCTCGAGCAGCGGATGGCGGGTGTTTTCGGCCTCCTCGACGACGCGGTTGTTGAAATCCAGCCAGCTTAGCTCGCGGTTGATGAAGCGGTCTGGCGCGCCTGCGGCGATGACGGGCGGGGCTTCCGGCTTTGGAACGGGACGGAGGTGGGGGCGGGGCATCCGGGGAGTATAGCAGGGCGGGGTGATGTTGGAAGAAGAGCCCTCTATCTTGCAACCAAAACCGTGGCTCCAGGTGCCCGCGCCCATAGGCCAGCACAGGCTCCGCCAGGCGCGCTCTTGCCTTGCCCGCCCGCACCGCGGTGCAGGTGGGAAGACAAAAGTTTTTTGCTTCTTTTTTCCAAAAAAGGAGGCCGTCTCTTGTTACGCGTCAGCGGCCACCCTGCCGATCCGGTCCAGCGAGCCCAGTACCGCCTCCGGCAACACCAGCCCCGCCGCGGCCAGGTTCTCCGCCAGATGCGCCGGAGAGGACGTGCCGGGGATGAGCAGGATGTTCGGCGCGCGCTGCAGCAGCCAGGCCAGCGCCACCTGCATCGGCGTGGCGTGTAGCCCGGCCGCCACCTCCGAAAGCTCGTCCGACTGCAGCCGGGTGAAGCCGCCGAGCGGGAAAAACGGCACGAAGGCGATGCCGCTGGCGGCCAGGTCGTCGACGAGCGCGTCATCCTCCCGGTGGGCGACGTTGTAGAGGTTCTGCACGCAGACGATGGGCGCGATCCTGCGGGCGTCGGCCACCTGCTTCGCGGTGGCGTTGCTGACGCCTATGTGGCGGACGAGGCCCTGGCGCTGCAGCTCGGCCAGGGCGGTGAGCGGGGCTTCGATGTCGCCTTCCGCCGGGCCGAGATGGCCGAACATGAAGCGCAGGTTGACCACGTCCAGGGCGTCCAGGCCCAGGTTGCGGAGGTTGTCGTGCACGGCTTCGGTGAGTTCCGCGGCGCTGAAGGCGGGAATCCAGGATTTGTCCTCGCCGCGGCGGGCGCCGATCTTGGTGACGATCACGAGGTCGTCAGGATAGGGATGCAGCGCCTCGCGTATGAGCTGGTTGGTGACGTGGGGTCCGTAGAAATCGCTGGTGTCTATGTGGTTGACGCCGGCGGCGACGGCGGCGCGCAGCACCTCCAGCGCGGCCTGGCGGTCGCGCGGCGGTCCATACACGCCGGGCCCGGCGAGCTGCATGGCGCCGTAGCCCATGCGGTTGATGGTGCGCCCGGCGAACTGGGCGGTTGCGGCTGTGGCGGTGTTCGGCATGCGGTGTCTCCTTCGGCGCCGGGGGAGGTAGGCCTGGCGCAGGCGCGCGATAACGGGGGAAGATCGGAACAGGGTGTTCGGGAGGGCGAACAGTGGGAGCCAGTCTGACGGATCTGACGGCGTTCGTGCAGGTGGCGCAGGCGGGCGGGTTCCGCCAGGCGGCGCGGGCGGGGGGCGCCAGCGCGTCCGGGTTGAGTGAGGCGGTGAGCCGGCTGGAGGCGCGGCTGAGCGTGCGGCTGCTGAACCGGACGACGCGCAGCGTGGTGGCGACGGAGGCAGGTGCGCGCCTGCTGGAACGGCTGGCGCCGGCGCTGGGCGAGATGGAAGCGGCGCTGGATGTGGTGAACCTGTTCCGTGACCGGCCGGTGGGCGTGCTGCGGCTGAACGTGCCGGGCGTGGCCGCGCGGTTCGTGCTGCCGCGCATCGTGCCTGGGTTTCTGCAGGCATATCCGGACATAAGGCTCGAGGTCGTGGCCGAGGACACCTTCGTCGACGTGCTGACGGCCGGCTGTGACGCGGGGATACGCTACGACGAGCGGCTGGAGCAGGACATGATCGCCGTGCCGATCGGGCCGCGCGTGCAGCGCTACGCGACGGCAGCGGCATCCGCTTACCTGGACCGCGCGGGGCGGCCGGCGCACCCGCGAGACCTGCTGGGCCATGCGTGCCTGCGCGGGCGTTTCTCCAGCGGCGCCATGGCGGCCTGGGAATTCGAGCGGAACGGCGAGGTGGTGGTGATCGATCCTGCCGGCCCGCTGGTGGTGCGCGCGGGCACGGCGATAGATCTGGCTGTGGACGCGGCGGTGGCCGGGTGCGGGGTGATACAGTTGTTCGAGGACTGGCTGCAGCCGTGGTTGCAGAGCGGAGCGCTGGAGCCGGTCCTGCCGGATTGGTGGCAGGAGTTTTCCGGGCCGTTTCTGTATTACCCCGGGCGGCGGTACCTGCCTGCGCCGCTGCGGGCGTTTGTCGATTACATCAAGTAGGCACACTGAGAAGGAAGCGAGCCTTCTCAGGAAAGAACCACAAAGCCGGCATCTCCGCGGCAGCGCTGGCAAAAGCTTTCCGCTTCTTTTCTCGGAAAAGCACGCCTTGCCTACCTGTGCTCGAATCGCGCCGCCCGTTTCTCGCTGAACGCCGCCATCCCCTCCTTCTGATCGGCCGTGGCGAACAGCGCATGAAACGCACGCCGTTCGAAAAGCAGGCCCTCTGCCAGGCTGCTCTCGTAGGCGCGGTTGACCGCTTCCTTGGCGGTGATCGCGGCGGGCAGTGACATCGCCGCGATCGTGCTGGCGGTCTCCATCGCGTCCTGCAGCAGCGTGGCGGCGGGCAGCACGCGCGCCACGAGGCCGGCGCGTTCGGCTTCCTGGGCGTCCATCATGCGGCCGGTGAGGATCATCTCCATGGCGCGGGCTTTGCCTATGGCGCGGGTCAGGCGCTGGGAGCCGCCCATGCCCGGGATCACGCCGAGCTTGATTTCCGGCTGGCCGAAGCGGGCGGTGTCGGCGGCCAGGATGAAGTCGCACATCAGGGCCAGTTCGCAGCCGCCGCCGAGCGCGAAGCCGGCGACCGCGGCGATGAGCGGGGTGCGGGTGCGCGCCACCGCGTCCCAGCCGGCGAACCAGTCGGCGCGGTGCATGTCGATGAAGGACTGGCCGGCCATCTCCTTGATGTCGGCACCGGCGGCAAAGGCGCGTTCGGAACCTTTCAGCACGATGCAGCCGATGGCCGGATCGCGGTCGAAGCCGGCGAGTGCCACGGTGAGTTCGGCCAGCGTCTGCAGGTTCAGCGCGTTCAGCGCCTTGGGGCGGTTCAGGGTGATTCGCGCGACGCGGCCGGTGGTCTCGGTCAGGAGGGTTTCCCAGGCATCCGACATGGTCAGGCGGGCTCCGCATCCTGGCGGGATTGCGCACGCACGGCCTGGATGATGGCGGAGAAATCCAGTCCGGTGGCGTTGCCCGCTTCGAAACGCTCGTAGATGGCGGCTGCCTGCGCGCCCAGCGCGGTATGCGCGCCGGCAGCGGTGGCCGCCTCCTGCGCCAGGCGGAGATCCTTCAGCATAAGGGACGCGGCGAAGCCCGGCTTGTAGGCGGTGTTCGCCGGACTCGCCGGCACAGGGCCGGGTACAGGGCAATAGGTGGTGAGCGACCAGCACTGGCCGGACGAGGTGGACGCCACGTCGAACATCGCCTGGTGGGACAGGCCGAGCTTCTCCGCGAGCACGAAGGCCTCGCTGACGGCGATCATGGAGACGCCGAGTATCATGTTGTTGCAGATCTTGGCGGCCTGGCCGGCGCCCGCCTGGCCGCAATGCACGATGCGCTTTCCCATCGCCTCCAGCAGCGGTCTTGCGCGCGCGAACGCGGCCTCGCTGCCGCCCGCCATGAAGGTGAGCGTACCCGCCGCCGCCCCGCCCGTGCCGCCGGAGACAGGCGCATCGAGGGAGGGCATGGCGGCATCGGCCAGCAACGCGTGGGTTTCGCGCGCGCTCGCCACGTCGATCGTCGAGCAATCGACGAACAGCGTCTCCGGCGCGGCGTGGTCGAGAAGCCCGCGCGTGGTGGTGACGACGTGGCGGCCGGCGGGCAGCATGGTGAAGACGATTTGCGCGCCCTGCACAGCCTCGGCGGCGCTGGCGGTGAGCTGGACGCCGGGCAAGGCGGGGACGGCGGAGATGTCATAGCCGCGTACCTCGTGGCCGGCGCGGGCCAGGTTTGCGGCCATGGGGGCGCCCATGTTGCCCAGGCCGATGAACGCTAGGGTTGGCATGTATTGGCTCCTCGGAAAGCAAGCAGTTCTTTTTCGAGAAAAAGAACCAAGCTTTTGCTCCGCTGTCGCGGGACTGAGGGACAGGCGCGCGACAGCGGAGCAATCCTTGGTTCATCCAGAGGCCTTGCTTACTGCATGGTCGGTATCACGAAGCTTGCACCGTCCCGCACACCCGAAGGCCAACGCGACGTGACGGTCTTCGTCTTCGTGTAGAAGCGTATCGAGTCAGGCCCGTGCTGATTGAGGTCGCCGAAGCCCGAGCGTTTCCAGCCGCCGAACGTGTGATAGGCGAGCGGCACCGGGATAGGCACGTTGACGCCCACCATGCCGGCCTGCACGCGGGTGGTGAAGTCGCGCGCGGCATCGCCGTCGCGGGTGAAGATGGCCACTCCGTTGCCGTATTCGTGGTCGTTGCAAAGGCGCAGGCCGTCCTCGTAGGTGTCGGCGCGCGCGATGCTCAGCACCGGGCCGAAGATCTCCTCGCGGTAGATGCGCATCTGCGGCGTCACGTGGTCGAACAGCGAGCCGCCGATGAAGTAGCCGTTCTCGTAGCCCTGCAGACGGAAGTCGCGGCCGTCCACCAGCAGGTCGGCACCTTCGTTCACGCCGGTGCCGATGTAGCCGCGCACGCGCTGCAGCGCCTCCGCGGTGACGAGCGGGCCGTAATCGGCGGCATCGTCGCTTGAGAGGCCCACGCGAAGGGCTTCCACACGCGGGATCAGCTTGGCGGCGAGCGCGTCCGCGGTCTGCTGGCCCACCGGCACCGCGACGGAGATCGCCATGCAGCGTTCGCCGGCCGAGCCGTAGCCGGCGCCGATCAGGGCGTCGACCGCCTGGTCCATGTCCGCATCGGGCAGGATCACCATGTGGTTCTTGGCGCCGCCGAAGCATTGCGCGCGCTTGCCGTGCGCGGCGGCGGTCTCGTAGATGTACTGCGCAATCTGCGTGGAGCCCACGAAGCCTACCGCCATGACCTGCCTGTGGGTGAGAAGCGCGTCCACCGCTGTCTTGTCGCCGTGCACCACGTTGAAGATGCCGGGCGGGCCGCCGGCTTCGATGAACAGCTCGGCCAGGCGGACGGGCACCGATGGGTCGCGTTCCGAGGGTTTGAGGACAAAGGCGTTGCCGCAGGCGATGGCGGGGCCGGCCTTCCACAGCGGGATCATCGCCGGGAAGTTGAACGGCGTGATGCCGGCGACCACGCCGAGCGGCTGGCGCATCGAGTAGATGTCGATCCCGGTGCCGGCGGAGTCCGAGTAGTCGCCCTTCAGCAGGTGCGGTATGCCGCAGGCGAACTCGATCACTTCCAGGCCGCGCTGCACGTCGCCGCGCGCGTCGGCGACCGTCTTGCCGTGTTCGCTGGAGAGCAGGCGGGCGAGCGCGTCCATGTTCTGGTTGATCAGGTCCACGTAGCGCATCATCACGCGCGCGCGCCGCTGCGGGTTCGTCGCCGCCCAGGCGGGCTGGGCCGCGGCCGCGTTCTCGACCGCCGCCTGCACCTCTTCCTGCGAGGCGAGCGGCACCTCGGCCTGGGGTTCGCCGGTGTTTGGGTTGAACACCTGGGCGCTGCGGCCGGACTGGCCCGGCGCATGCGCGCCGCCGATGAAATGGGAGATCTGCCGCATCGCTGTGCCTGTCCTGGCTCGTGTTGGTCGGCGCGCATGAAAGCATGCGCAAGGCAGGGCAGAAAGGCCGGCGCTGGCTCAACCGGGCTGGGATTGGGGATAGGTTGCGGAGAGGACCGTGTGGGCGGAGGGTAGCGGCCCTGGCTTGAGGACGCCCAAGCGCGCCTGGCGGCGACTGGCGTGGCGGCGCCGCCCGGCCAACGGTGGGTCGGTGGCAGTCCGTCCCGTCCGGAGGAGCGGCTTTTTCATCCGTGCGCGGCAGCCGCTTCGCTGCCTCCGGGGGTACGCGGCTGTCGCAAATGCCGGCAAGCAGGCGTTCCTCGTCCGTCTCTCAGAAAAGGACGGCTTGCTTCCTGTCTTCCTCGCTCGCCTCGCTTCCCCCACCGGCACCGAGATCGGCGAGCACGCCAGCCGCGATCGCGCGCGTCACCCGGCGGCCGGAGGCCAGGGAGGCGCGGTCCAGGCGGCAGGCGGCTTCGCGCAGGGTGGCGGCGTCCCTGGGCAGGCGGGCCAGCAGGTAGGTCTGGATCTGGGGGTCGAGATGGATCTGGTGCTGGGCGGCCAGCGTGGCGAGCAGGGCCGCGAGCATGGGGTCGTCGGGGAGGGTGAGACGGGCGATGGTTGTGGCGCGCAGACGGCTGGCCAGGTCTGGCAGGGGGATAGGCCAGGTGGCCGGGGGCGTTCTGGCGGCGAGTAGGAGGGGGATGCGGGCCTCGGCGGCGGCGTTGAGGAGGTGGAGGAGGGTCTCGGGCTCCGGCGTCAGGTCGGCATCGTCTATGGCGATCGGCCCGGTATGGGGGAGGCCTATCAGGTGGCGCAGCGCCAGGCCGGGCAGCAGGATGCCGGCGTGACGTTCGGCGAAGGCGTGCAGGAGGTGGGTTTTTCCGCTGCCGGCGGGGCCGTGCAGGGCGAGGCGATGGGTGGGCCAGGTCCCGGGGTGGGCGAGCCAGGCGGTGGCCTCCGCGTTGGCGGCGCCGTGCACGAGTGTGGCGCCGGTAAGCCAGTGGCGGACCGGGAAGGGCAAAGCGAGCTGTCTCATAAGAGGCAGGAATCAGGCTTCAGGGTAAGGCAGAGGCGCGGGGTCGGCGGTGAGCGGGGGGTCGAGGTAGAGCGGGCTGAGCAGGTAGCGGCGCAGCCAGAAGCGGGTGAGGACGCCGGCGGTGGCGGCAACGGGCACGGCGAGCATGACGCCGAGGAAGCCGAAGGCGGCGCCGCCGGCGAACAGGGCGAAGATGACCCAGACGGCGGGAAGTTCCACGCGGTCTCCCAGGAAACGCGGGTAGATCACGTAGCCTTCCAGGATCTGCCCGGTGACGAAGACGGCGGCGACGCGGGCGACGCCGTGCCAGGTGGGGAACTGGGCGCAGGCGAGCCCGATGGACACGACCGCGCCGGTGACCGAACCGACATAGGGTATGAAGCTGAGGAAGCCGGCGGTGAGGCCCACGACCAGGCCCAGTTCCAGGCCCACGGCGGACAGGCCGAGGGCGTAGAACAGCGCGAGGATCATGCAGCACATGGCCTGGCCGCGCACCCAGGCAGACAGGATGCGGTCCACCTCGCGGGCCTGGGCGCGCAGCACCGCCTGGTAGCGGCGCGGCAGCCAGCTATCGACCAGAGCGATGACGTAGGGCCAGTCGCGCAGGAGGTAGAAGGCGACGACGGGCGTAACGATCAGCAGAGAGAGCACGTTGAACAGGGCGTAGCCGCCGCCGACGAGGCGGGTGGCCGCGCCGGCGAGGAAGGTGAGCATGGCGCCGGCCTGGCCGCTGACGAGTTCGGAGAGCTTGGCGTCCACGTAGTCCGGCCCGAGGTTCTGCTGCAGGCGGGCGATGATACGGCCGGCGAAGCTGGACAGGCCCTGGGCGTAGTCCGGCACGTGGCCGACCAGCAGGCCGATCTGGCGTATGATGATAGGGTAGAGCAGCAGGACGAAGAGCAGGCCGGCGAGTATGAGGCCGAGGACGAGCAGGAGGCTGGCTGCGCCGCGGGGGATGCGGATGCGGGTGAGGCGGGCGCAGAACGGGTCCAGCACGTAGGCAATGCCGCAGGCGGCGACGAACGGCAGCAGGATGCTGGCGAAGAGCTGCAGCGTGAGCCAGAGGGCGGTCAGGACGCCGGCAAGCAGGGCCAGGCGCTGGGTCCGGGTGGCATGCGGGCGCAGGGAGACGGGGCGGGGGTCGGCGTTCATGCGGGCCGTGCCGTGCGTATGACGTAGGCGGCGCCGGACAGCAGCGTGCTGGACGTGACCAGCGTGATCAAGGTGTTCCGCAGGGGCATGGCGGCGAGCGACAGGGCGTTCAGGGCGAGTATGGTGGCGATCAGGCTGATCTGCAGGGCGGTGTTCAGTTTGCTGATCATCAGCGGCTCTATGGCGATGGGGTGGCTGGTGACCCAGAGCAGGGCCACGCCGCCGACGATCAGGAGATCCCGGAAGACGACGAGGATGGCCAGCCAGTCGGGCAGTTGGGCAGTGGCGGCCAGGGTCACGAACATGCCGACCATCAGGGTTTTGTCGGCCAGGGGGTCCAGTATGGCGCCGAGCGTGGTGCCGCCGCGCCGGCGGGCGAGGTAGCCGTCCAGCGCGTCGGAGATGCCGGCGGCGATGAAGAGGGCGGTGGCGGGAGCGAAGCGGCGGTGCAGGACGAGCCAGATCGCGCACGGCACCGCGCAGAGGCGGGCGAGGCTGATGACGTTGGGCAGAGTGAGGACCGCGCGGCCGGGTGCCAGGGTCTGTCCGGTGTCAGGCATGCGGGCACGGATGGTTTCGCATGGCGGGAGTGTAGCGTATGTGGGGCCGGTTGCGGGAAAGGAGTCTGGGATTCAGCAAGAACCGGGCTCTGCCCCAGGCACCATCCTCGGCAGGCCGACAGACAGGTTCTAAGAGTCCGTCTAAACATGGTTTGGCCGAGTCGGCTGGCGCGTCGCGAGCACCGAAGCGGAGTTGCCGCTGGCAATGAGCACCGGAGCGCAGCGAAAGCGCGTCAGACGGTCGCCGGGCGCGTCAAACGGACGCTAAGGGCGACTGTCCTTAGCGGGGTCCAGGGGCGTCACGCGGGAGCGTGCTGCGCACGTCATGCGGGAGCGTGCTGCGCAAGACGCCCCGGCTTTTCAGCAAGAGGAGAGCTCAGACGTGGTAAGCTATCGCGACGCCGGCGTGGACATAGAGGCAGGCGACGCGCTGGTTGAGGCGATAAAGCCGGCGGTGGCGCTGACGCGGCGGCCCGGGGTGATGGGGGGCCTGGGCGGCTTCGGCGCGCTGTTCGATCTCAAGGCGGCGGGGTTTGCCGATCCGGTGCTGGTGAGCTGCACGGACGGGGTGGGCACCAAGCTGATGGTGGCCATCGAGAGCGGGCTGCATGACCAGGTTGGGACAGACCTGGTGGCGATGTGCGTGAACGACCTGGTGGTGCAGGGAGCCGAGCCGCTGTTCTTTCTCGATTACTTCGCGACGGGGAAGCTGGCGGTGGCCGATGCGGCGCGGGTGGTGCACGGGATCGCGGAGGGGTGCCGGTTGAGCGGATGCGCGCTTGTCGGCGGGGAGACGGCGGAGATGCCGGGGATGTATGCGGCGGGGCATTACGACCTGGCTGGGTTCGCCGTGGGGGCGGCAGAGCGCGGGGCGTTGCTGCCCGGGGTGGTGTCGGCGGGAGACGTGTTGCTGGGGCTGCCGGCCAGCGGGGTGCATTCCAACGGGTTCTCCCTGGTGCGGCGTATCTGCTCGATCGCGCGGGTGGGGTGGGGGGATGCGGCGCCGTGGTCGCCGGGGGAGAGCGTGGCGGCGGCGTTGATGGCACCGACGCGGCTGTACGTGAAGCAGGTCCTGGCGTTGCACCGGGCGGGGCTGGTTCAGGCGGCGGCGCACATCACCGGGGGTGGGTTGCCGGGGAATTTGCCTCGGGTGCTGCCGGAGGGGTTGGTGGCGGTGGTGGACCGGGCCTGGCCGGTGCCGCCGGTTTTCGGGTGGCTGGCGCATGCGGGGCAGGTCGGCGCGGAGGAGCTGCTGCGGGTGTTCAATTGCGGGATCGGGATGGTGCTGGTGGTGTCCGATCCGCAGGCGGCGATGGCGGCCCTGGCGGAGCTGGGGGAGACGGCTTATCCGATCGGGCGGGTGGAGGCGGGACAGGGCGGTGTGCGGTTTGGCTTGCCTGATGTCTGGTGGGCGTAGGCGAGAACGGCCGTCGTTCCGCAGAAAACACCTGTTTGCCACATGACGGACCGCTTGCAGGTGGGCGTGCTGATAAGCGGCCGCGGCAGCAACATGCTGGCGCTGGCGCGCGCGGCGGATGCGCCCGACTATCCGTGCGACATCTGTGTGGTGATCAGCAACACGCCGGACGCGGCCGGCCTGGCGCTGGCGCGTGAGGCCGGCCTGGCGGCGGTTTGCGTCGATCAGCTTGCGTTCCAGCGGGACCGCGCGGCGCATGAGCGTGCGGTGGACGACGTGCTGCGGGCGCATGGGGCGGAGGCGGTCTGCCTGGCGGGGTACATGCGGCTGCTGTCGCCTTTTCTGGTGGAGCGGTGGCAAGGGCGGATGCTGAACATCCATCCCAGCCTGTTGCCGGATTTTCCCGGGCTGGACACGCATGCGCGGGCGCTCGCAGCCGGCGTGGCGGAGCACGGGTGCAGCGTGCACCTGGTGTCCGAGGGAGTGGATGAGGGGCCGGTGCTGGCGCAAAGCCGGGTGCCGGTCCTGCCGGGGGATGACGCGGCGGCGCTGGCGGCGCGTGTTCTGGTCGAGGAGCACCGGCTGTATCCGGCGGCCCTGGCGGATTTCGCCGTCCGGCTGCGAAGCAAGCAAAGCAGCCTTCTCTAAAGAAAAAGCGAGTCATTCCTGCCGCCCGTCCAGCGTCAACGGACAAAACCGGCTGTTGCAGACGCAAGGGAAGCAAAAGTTTTTTGGTCCTTTTTTTCAAAAAAGGACTGCTTGCCTTGCCTTGCCCCGTCTCAGCAACAGGCAAGCTAAGCGCGGCGGTTGCAAGCAGGCGATGTATTTGCTGCGGTGCAGCATATGTATGAGTTCTGGTGAGCCGGCATCAGACGGCGGCCCCGGGCGGCCGGCAACGAGGTAGGTGACGAATGGATCGCAGCCCGCAGGAAACCCGCCTGGAGCAAGCCTCCGATGCGCCGCCGGCATCTTGCAGGCTCATGGCGGTGCGGCGGTGAGTTCGCCCTTCCTCAAACATCTGCTGCGCACGCGCGGCCTGGGGCTACAATCGGCAGGCGACCTCGTGAGCGCCTCGCTGCGGCGGGCGGGGCTGGGCGACATGCCGGCCGGTGTGGCCCGGCTGCTGCAACGCGGCCAGACGGCGCCGCCTGACGACGATGGCGCGCTTGCCGAAGGCGGCCGGTTCGGCCACGGAACTTATACGGGAGGCGCGGGCACGCGGCCGTACCGGCTGTTCGTGCCGGCGGCGCCCGGTGCACAGCCGGCACTGGTGGTGATGCTGCATGGATGCACCCAGACTGCGGAGGATTTCGCGGCGGGGACGCGAATGAACGCGCGCGCAGCCCGCGCCGGCGCGCTGGTGCTGTATCCGGTGCAGGTGGCGAGCGCCAATCCCCAGCGCTGCTGGAACTGGTTCAACCCGGCCGACCAGGCGCGCGAGGGTGGCGAGGCGGCGCTGCTGGCCGGCATGACGCGCCAGGTGATGGCGTCGCAGGGGGTGGATCCGCAGCTTGTGTTCGTGGCCGGGCTTTCCGCGGGCGGCGCGCAGGCCGCTATCCTGGGGGCTGCGTATCCGGAGCTGTTCGCCGCGGTGGGCATACATTCCGGGCTGGCCTGCGGGGCGGCGTCAGACATGATGGGCGCGCTGTCCGCAATGCGGCAGGGCCATGCCGGGCGGGGGCGCCACGCGATGCGCACCATCGTGTTCCATGGCGACCGCGACCACACGGTCAACCCGCGCAACGCGGAGCTGGCGGCAGAGCAGGTCTCCGCCGGCGGGCGCGTGCTGCGGGAGGCGGGGCAGGTGCCGGGCGGGCTGGCTTACACGCGCTGGGTGGAGCGTGAGGCGGGCGGGCGGGCGATGGTGGAGCGCTGGGTGGTGCATGGGGCCGGGCATGCCTGGAGCGGAGGAAGTGCGGCTGGGAGCTACACCGAGCCTGGCGGGCCGGACGCTTCGGGGGAGATGCTGCGGTTCTTCCTCGAGGGGTAGGCCAGGCCTTCTTTCTAGAAAAAGAGGCAAAACTTCTGCTCCTCCGCTGGCGTGCCGGTCCGGCCTGGTTGTGCGGATCCGCGCTTTGGCGGGACCGGAGCGTGGTCAGGCGGCGGCAGCGATCAGGAAAGACCTGCTTGCTGCCGTTCCGTCACCCGCCCCCCTGTCTGCGGCGCAGGCACGCCCGTCGTCCCCGGATAACTGAGCGGCAACCCGAGCTGCACGCGAACGGCGAGGTAAGCGAAGCATTGCGCTTCCAGCGCGTCGCCGTTCCAGCCGGCGGCCTCCACGGGAGCGACTGGCGCCGGCATGGCCGCAGCCAAAGCTGCCATGATCGCGGGGTTGTGGCGGCCGCCGCCGGCGACCAGCACGCGCAAAGGTGCGGCGGGGAGCGGCAGGGCGGCGATGGCGCGGGCGGTGAGGGCGGCCAAGGTTGCGGCGCCGTCCTCGGTGGAGAGGTGGGCGATCCGGGGCAGGATGGCGGCGAAATGCTGGCGGTCCAGCGATTTGGGGGCGGGTTGGGCGAAATAAGGGTGTGCGAGGAGGGTCGCGAGTAGGGGCCCGTCCGGGGTGCCGGCTGCGGCGGCGCGGCCGTCCCGGTCTATCGGGGTTCCGGTGCGCTGCGCCATCCAGTCGTCCAGCAGGGCGCAGCCCGGGCCGGTGTCGCAGGCGAGCAGGGTGGAGTCCGCGCCGAGAAAGGTGACGTTGGCCACGCCGCCTATGTTGACGACGAGGAGCGGGCGCGGGAGGGCGGCGGCGAGGGCTGCGTGGAAGGCGGGGACGAAGGGAGCGCCCTGGCCGCCGGCGGCCATGTCCGCCTGGCGGAAATCGTGGGCTACCCGGGTTTGGGTGAGAGCGGCGAGGCGTTGGGCGTTGCCGATCTGCCAGGTGAGGCGGCGTTGCGGCGCGTGCAGGATGGTCTGGCCATGGAAGCCGATGATGTCGGCTGGCGTGTTCAGCGCGCGGACGGCTTCGGCGTGGATGAGGGTGAGCTCGTCTTCTGCCTCGTTGGCCAGGTCGGGAGGGGCGGACTGGCCCAGGTCTATCAGGCGGCGGAGCCTGGCGCGCAGGGCGGGCGCGTAAGGGATGGTCAAAGTGGGGCCGAAGGCCTGTATCCGGGTGCCGTCGGTCTCCAGGCAGGCGGCGTCCACGCCGTCCAGAGAGGTGCCGCTCATCAGGCCTATGGCGCGCATGGATTTTGATCCCGGGTGTCAGTAAGGAAGGAGGCCTTCTTTTCGCAAAAGAAGCAAAAAACTTCTGCTTCCCCGCCTGCCCGCAAGGACGCCCCGTTTCCGCCAATGCGCGTCTCGGCACGATCACCGCGGGCCCTGGTGCAGGCGGGGAGACAAAAGTTTTTTGCTTCTTTTTTGCAAAAAAGAAGGCCTTCCTTTCCTGGGTGTCAGATGAGCGATTTCCTGTCGGAGGCCAAAGCGCGCGGCTTCATACACCAGTGCACAGACGCCGCCGCGATGGCGGAGGCCGGGCCGGTGCCGTTCTACATCGGGTTCGACTGCACGGCGGACAGCCTGCATGTGGGCAGCCTGGTGCAGATCATGATGATGCGGCTGGCGCAGAAGCACGGCTACACGCCGGTCGTGCTGATGGGTGGCGGGACGACGCGCATCGGCGATCCGTCCGGCAAGGACGAGAGCCGGCAGTTGCTGGACGACGCGGCGATCGCGGCAAACATGGCGGGGATCGCGCGCAATTTTGCGAGCTACCTGCGGTTCGGCGATGCGCCTGGTGATGCGGTCATGGCGGATAACGCGGCGTGGCTGGATCAGCTCGGGTACATCGCGCTGCTGCGGGAGGTGGGGCCGCATTTCAGCGTGAACCGGATGCTGACGATGGACAGCGTGCGGTTGCGGCTGGAGCGCGAGCAGCCGCTGACGTTCCTGGAATTCAACTACATGATCCTGCAGAGCTACGATTTCCATGAGCTGCACCGGCGGTACGGGGTGCGGCTGCAGATGGGCGGGTCCGACCAGTGGGGCAACATAGTCAGCGGGGTGGATCTGGTGCGCCGGATGGCGGGCGCGCAGGTGTTCGGGGTGACGACGCCGCTGCTGACGACGGCGTCCGGGGCGAAGATGGGCAAGACGGCGAAGGGGGCGGTCTGGCTGAGCGAGGCGCGGCTGGGTGCGTATGATTTCTGGCAGTACTGGCGCAACGTCGAGGACGCCGACGTGGGACGGTTCCTGCGGCTGTTCACCGACCTGCCTCTGGCGGAGGTGGCGCGGCTGGAGGCGCTGGGCGGATCGGAGATAAACGCGGCGAAGAAGGTGCTGGCCGGCGAGGTGACGGCGCTGCTGCACGGACGGGCGGCGGCAGAGGCGGCGGCGGCGGCGGCGCGCACGACATTCGAGGAGGGTGGGGCGGCGGATGACCTGCCGACGCACCTCGTTGCGGCGGCGGATCTGGTGGCGGGCGTGCCGGTGTACCGGCTGCTGGCGGAGAGCGGGCTGGCGGCGAGCAATGGGGAAGCGCGCCGGCTGGTGCGTGGCGGCGGAGCCCGGGTGAACGATGAGGTGGTGGGCGATGAAGGGCGGCTGGTCGGGGAGCGGGATCTGCGCGACGGGGCGGTCAAGTTGTCGGCCGGGCGCAAGCAGCACCGGATGGTCCGGGTTGGGTAGACAGCGCTGATGACCGACACGGGGCTTCGTTCCTGCCATACAGCTCCGTCATCCAGGAAGCGTTCGCGTCAGGTTCCCACTGCCACCCTCAGATCGGTCAGCCCGTCCACATGCGCATGCAGCCGCGCGCCGCGCTGCACGGGCCCGACCTTGTCCGGCGTGCCGGTGTAGATCAGGTCACCTGGCTGCAGCGATACGTAGGTGGACAGCTCGGCGATGATATCCGGCACGGCCCAGATCATCTGCGACAGGTCGCTGCTCTGCCGCATCTCGCCGTCCACGCGGACCCAGATCGCCCCCTGGCTCATCTCGCCCAGTTCGGCGGCGCGCGTGATCATGCCGCACGGCGCCGAGTGGTCGAAGCCTTTTGCCATGTCCCAGGGCCGGCCTGCCTTCTTTGCCTCCGCCTGGAGATCGCGGCGCGTCATGTCCAGGCCCACGGCATAGCCGAACACGGACGCCTCCGTGCCGAGCGCCACCACGAGCTCCACCTCGTGCTCGAAGGCGGCGGTGCGCGGCGGGTAGGGCATTGTGCCGCCATCCTGCACGATGGCGTCGGCGGGCTTCTGGAAGAAGAACGGGCTCTGCCGGTCGGGATTGCTGCCCATCTCCAGCGCATGCGCGCGGTAGTTCTGGCCGACGCAGTAGATGCGGCGGACTGTGAAGGGGTTCGCACCTTGGACGGGGAGCTGCATGTTGTTGGCCCTTAAGGAAGAAAGCGGTTCTTTTTTGAAAAAAAGAACCAAAAAACTTTTGCTCCTGGCGCTTGCGGAGAGGTCCGCGCTGGTTCTGCAGTTACGCGTGCCGGCAGGAGCAAGGCGGGCGTTCGTGCAGACGCAAGGAGCAAAAGTTTTTTGCTTCTTTTTTTCAAAAAAGAAGGCCTTGCTTACTTCACCGCAACCAGCCGCGCACCCGTCCTCGCCTGCACGAAACCGAACGTGATCCCGTCCGCCAGCTCGCGCACCACAAGCTCCACGCCCACGTCGATCACCGCCAACTCGGTGTAGATGCGCCGCACCACGCCGGGCGCGGTCAGCGGGTAGGTGCAGCGTTCCACGATACGCGGCTCGCCGGACTTTGTCGTGTGCTCCATGAGCACCCACACCTGTTTCGCGCCGGCGGCCAGGTCCATCGCACCGCCCACGGCTGGCGCCTTGGTGGTCTCGCCCAGGGACCAGTTCGCCAGGTCCCCGCCTGCGGAGACCTGGAAGCCGCCCAGCAGCGCATAGTCCAGGTGGCCGCCGCGCATCATGACAAAGGCGTCGTTGTGGTGGAAGACGGCAGCCCCGGGCAGCAGGGTCACGGGCTGCTTGCCGGCGTTTACCAAGTCGGTGTCTTCCGCACCCGGCGGCGGCGGCGGGCCTACGCCGAGCAGGCCGTTTTCGCTGTGGAAGATGATCTCGCGGCTGGGCGGGGTGTGGCCGGCGACCAGCGTGGGCAGGCCGATGCCGAGGTTCACGTAGGCGCCGTCCGGCAGGTCATGCGCGGCGCGGCGGGCGATGCGGTGGCGCAGGTCGGTGGTCATTCGTCACAGGCCCATACACGGTTTACGAAAAGGCCGGGGGTGATGACGTGCTCCGGGTCGATGTCGCCGAGGGCTACGATGCGGCGCACCTGGGCGATGGTCAGCGTGGCGGCGGGCGCCATGACGGGGCCGAAATTGCGCGCCGAGAGGCGGTAGGTGAGGTTGCCCCAGCGGTCGCCCAGCTCGCCTTTTATCAGCGCCACGTCGCCGCGCAGCGGGTGCTCCAGCACGTAGGTCTGTCCGTCTATCACCCTGGTCTCGCGGCCGCGCGTCAGCTCGGTACCGACACCGGTGCGGGTGAAGAAGCCGCCGATGCCGGCGCCGCCGGCGCGTATGCGCTCGGTCAGCGTGCCTTGCGGGACGAGTTCCAGCTCCAGATCGCCGCGGGCGTAGACCTGGTCGAACACCACGGAGCCGGCGGAGCGCGGGTAGGAGCAGATGATCTTGCGTACCCGGCCGAGCTGGAGGAGCTGCGATACGCCCTTGTCAGCCACGCCCGAGTTGTTGCTGACGAGCACGAGGTTCCGCACGCCGGATCGGACCACGCCTTGCAGGAGGGCGAAGGGGACGCCGGTCTCGCCGAAGCCGCCTACCAGGATTGTGGCGCCGTCGCCTACGCCGGCCAGGGCGGCGGCTAGGTCGGGGACGATCTTGTCTATCACCTAAGAAAACAAGGCCTTCTTTTTAGAAAGAAGAAGCAAAAACTTTTGCTTCCCCGACGCTGCGAGGTGGCGGTTTATCCGGAGATGGGCGGCTGGTGCAAATGCGGGGGAGCAAGAGTTTGCTGTTAATGGGACGGTTTGGCCAGCCCGACCTTGATCATCGCGTCGTCCGGCAGCTCTACCCCGTCCCCGCCCCGATAGGCGGGCCATGCGCGCAATTGCTGCGGCGTCAGCCCGACCACTTCCACCACCTGGCCCACCAGCACCATGGCATCCACCGGCACGGCGATTGGGTGGGTGCCCAGGCCGAGCAGGCCGCCATAGCTCATCACCATGCGGATCTCGCCGTCCGGGCTGCGCACCACCTGTAGCACGTGGCCGAGCACCTCCTGACTTTCGACCGGTTTCAGCACCGCGCGATGCAGCAGATCCCCCACGCGGACGGGTTGGGGGAAGCGGCCTGCGGCTTGCGCGGCGAGCTCGGCCCGGGTGGGGATTGCGCCGGCGGTTGTGAGCAACGCCAGGGCGGCCAGGAGGCGAGGCGGTCTGTTGATGATGTCCGAGACTCTTGTTTATGGAGGAGGCTAGCAAGCCCGTCTTTCCCGAAAAGAAGCAAATTTCGCGCAGGCGGTGGCGCGCAACCGCGCCGTGCTCACTTGCGAGAGCCTCTGACCAGCCGCTCCACGCGTGAGACATAGCAGCAGTCTTTCATGAAACGGACCAGAATCTTTGTTTCCCGTAGTTGCCGCGTGCGGATGCGGTGAAGCGACCGGACCTGCGCAGGGGCGAAGAGTTTTGCTTCTTTCTTTGATAGAAAAAGGGACTTTCCTGCCCAAGCTCCACCGCAGGGCGGGCTGATACAGGAACCGGGAGAGAACGCATGCAGAGCACGCGAGATACGCCCGCCGAGGGCGGCCGGCTGCACCCCTGGCCGGTGCGCATCATGCACTGGGTGAACGCCATGGTGATGCTGGTTATGATCACGTCCGGCTGGGGCATCTATGACGATGACGTCATCATACGCGGCCTACACTTTAACCAGTGGTTCCGCCTTGGCGCCTGGGCGGCGCCGAGCCTGCAATGGCATTTTGCCGGCATGTGGCTGCTGGTTTTTAACGGGCTGGCTTACCTTGGCTACGGTCTTGCCACCGGGCGGTTCCGCGAGCGGCTGCTGCCGATACGGCCGCGCGAGCTCGTGCAGACGGTGATCGACACGCTACACCTCCGCATCAGCCATGCGGACCTGACGGTGTATAACGCGGTGCAGAAACTGCTCTACATCGTGGTCATTCTGGCCGGCGTATCGCAGGTGGTGACAGGGCTCGCGATCTGGAAGCCGGTGCAGTTCTCCGGCCTGGTGGCGTTGCTGGGCGGGTTCCAGACGGCGCGGGTGATCCATTTCGCCGGCATGTCGGTGATCGTGGGGTTTCTGGCAGTGCACGTGGCGCTGGCGCTGCTGGTGCCGCAGACGTTGTGGGCGATGCTGACCGGCGGGCCGCGTGTGCGATCGCGCTTCGCGCGGATGGCCGAGACGTGAGGTCCCCTTTCCGTCCGGACGTGGGGCCGGACCGGGCGCTGCTGGATGACCATCGCAGGCTGGTGGGCTCGCTGCAGCGGCGCGGGCTGCTGCGCGGCGGGCTGTCGCTGGGGGCTCTCACGATGCTGACCGGGTGCGACCTGACATCCTCGAAATCAGTGCAGGACGCGCTGCTGGCGATCTCCGGCCTGAATGACGAGGTGCAGGCGCTGCTGTTCGATCCGACCAAGCTGGCGCCGACGTATCCGGCGTCGATGGTGCTGAAGCCTGCGAAGTTCAACGCGTATTACGACGTGGACAAGGTGAAGCCGGTGGATGGCGCGAGCTGGAAGCTGGAGCTGGGCGGGCTGATTGCCGACAAGACGCCCTGGAACGTGGGGCAGATCGCCGCGCTGCCGGAGAACGAGATGGTGATACGGCATGTGTGCGTGGAGGGGTGGGATTATATCGGCCAGTGGTCCGGCGTGCGGCTGAGCACGTTCCTGCAGCGTGTGGGCGCGGACACGCGGGCGAAATACGTGGCGTTCCGCACGGCCGACGATTACCCGAGCAGCATCGACATGGCCACCGCGCTGCATCCGCAGACTTTGCTTGCGACGAAATATGCTGGCGAGACCTTGGCCGATCCGTTCGGGTTTCCCTTGCGGCTGCGTATGGCGACGAAGCTGGGGTATAAGAACCCGAAATGGATCACGGCTATCGAGGTGACGAACACATATTCTGGCGGGTATTGGGAGAAGCGCGGGTTCAACTGGTTCGCCGGGATTTGAGTCACCACAAGGAGCGCTGATGGGCGGATTTCTGTACGGTCTCATCACGTGGATTGCAGCACGGCTTGCGTTTTCCTTTCCGCTGGTGCGCCGTCGGCCGAGCCTCGCGTTCCTTATGGGGTTGATCGCAGGTTTCGGCGCATTGTTCGCCGTGCTTGCACCGTATTTCAGGCAATGCGGGCCATGTTACAGCGTGCCGATGCCGATCTTCGAGGTGATCGGCATCATAGTCGGAGCGACCTTAGGCAGCCGGCATCGTCAAGCGGACAGCCAGGAGCCGTGAGGTGATCGGCCGGCATCGGCTGGTGGCAGAAAGCAAGCAATCCTTCGCAGCAGCCAAGTATTTCCGGCAGACACGCGGACCGCAAATGCGGGGAGCAAAAGTTTTTGCTTCTTTTTTCAAAAAAAGAAGGCCTTGCCTTACTTCCCCCGAGGCGCAAACGCGTCGAACGTGCGGAACCCGACATCCTCCCCCACCGGGGCCAGCCAGGGTGCGGCGGCCAGCGAGACGCGCGCATCCGACAGCCCCTGCGCCCAGCGCCGTTGCATGGTGCCGCGGTCGAACTGGAAGTCCTTCAGCGCGCCCTGCGGCACGTCCGGGCGGTATATCAGGTGCACCACGTCCACCAGGGCGCCGCAGGCGAAATCGCGCAGTTGCCTGGCCACCGGGTCGTCGCGCAGGTGTTCGGGCAGGCGGTCGAGGAACACGCGAACCTGGCGGCGGCGGTTCTGGCGTTCGCCGGCGTCGTTGGTGCCGGTGCGGGTGCGGCTGGAGTAGCGTATGTCCTTTTCGCGTTCGCCCACCTCGTCCAGGTTGGTCGGGCGGCGGCCGCGCGAGGGGAACAGATCCACCTGGAAAATCAGGTTATGGTGGTCCTGGCGTTCGGCGAGCACGTATTGCAGCGGCGTGTTGCTGACCAGGCCGCCGTCCCAGTAATGCTGGCCGTCGATCTCCACGCTCGGCATGGCGGGCGGCAGGGCGCCGCTGGCCATCACGTGTTCCGGGCCTAGGCGCATCTGCGCGCTGTCGAAGAAGGTGGTGTTGCCGGTCTCCACGTTCACCGCGCCGACTGAGAGGCGCGTCGGGCCGGCGTTGATGCGGTCGAAATCGACGAGGTCTTCCAGCGTCGCCCGCAGCTCGCCCGGATCGTAGAAGCTGACCGGCTGTGTGACGCCCAGCCACTCCAAAGGCGGGCGCGGGCGGAAGAAGCCGGGCTGGCCCAGCAGCATGGCGCCGGCCTCGCCCATCTTCTGCTCGACGGCCTCCCATCCGGGCAGGCCGATCTGCGGCCAGAACCGCGTGTGCGTGGTGATGCGTTCCCAGAAATCGGTGAGCCGCGCCACCCGGCGCTCCGCCGGGTTGCCGGCGATCAGCGCCGCGTTGATGGCGCCGATCGACACGCCGGCAACCCAGCTCGGGATCTGGCCGGCCTCCGACAGCGCCTCGAACACGCCGGCCTGGTAGGAGCCGAGCGCACCGCCGCCCTGCAGCACCAGCAGCACCTCGGGGTGTGCGGCCGGAGCGGCGGCGTGTTGCCCGGCGGCGGGCGGCGGGTTGGTGTGCACGGCATCCACGCCGCCGAGCTGGGGCGCGTCCTGCCCGGGACCGGTGTGGGTAGGCGATACGTCGAGGTTCGTCATTGAGGCTTCGTTTCAACCGGAAGGGTATCAGTGGCAACAGGCTGTGGCGTTGCCGCAACATGGCGACAAAATGCTTTACGGAGGGGCAACAAGCTCGCCAAAGGCTGTTATGAGGGGATCGTGGACAGGAGGCGGCGGTGTCCGCCCGTGGCACGTCGCCATCCATGGGGAGAGGTTCTAGATGAAGTTTCGTGTTGCGCTGCTGGTTGCCAGCGTTCTGTCGGTGCCCGCCGCCGCCCTCGCCCAGCCTGTGACCGGCCCGTATATCAGCCTGGGCGCCGGTCTGGACTACGTGTTCGACCAGGACATTCACGCCAGTTCGCAGATCTACACCGGCGGGCGGAACAAGCTGAGCAACAACGTGGGCGGCATCGTCAGCGGCGCCATCGGCTACGGCCTGGGCAACGGCTTCCGGATCGAGTTGCAGGGCGACTGGAGCGGCACGCGCGAGGATGCCGGCATCAGCACCACGAGCAACTACCAGCAGCAGTATCACGGTTTCGTGAACGTGCTGTACGATTTGGACGGCGCGCAGTTCGGGTTTCCCGGCATCTCGCCGTATGTCGGTGTCGGCGGCGGCTACGGCCAGTCCCACTTCAGCAACCTGAACCTCGAAGGCACCGATGCGGTCGGCACCTCGACGCTGCTGCACACGACCGGCACTTATGGCGACTTCGCCGTGCAGGGTATCCTGGGCGTGGCCGTCAACATAGCGGCCGTGCCGGGCCTGGCGATCACGGTGGAAGACCGGGTGACGTCCACGCCGATCGACGCCAGCTACCACGCGCAGTTCTTCGACGGCGCGTTCGCCGGCGGCGCCAAG